>DYGV01000038.1:0-5073 GCA_020724505.1 Anaerolinea thermophila | reverse complement strand
TTATACAGATCCGTGACTGGATCGCGAAAATAATGCTCGTGCTGGCGCCGATTCACCGAACCAATGCGGCTTGCCAGACCCTTGAGCTGGTCAACCTCCACCGGCTTGAAGAGCACCAGGTCGGCCAGGTGCTTCACCGGCTCGACCAGCTCCGGATAAGCGGTGATGACAATGACCTGAGTTTTATCAAAGCGTGGGTTGGAGCGAATTTGATACAGAATATCCTCGCCGCCGATCTCCGAGCGCAAGCGCATATCCAGCAAAACCAAATCGGGCTGAGTAACCACCAGGCGATACAGAGCTTGTTTGGCTGAGTTAGCAATATCGCAGCTAAATCCTTCCATGCTCAGCACAGTGCTGAAGAACAGGGTGATGTCGCGATTATCATCAATGATCAAAGCCTGTAAAACATCCATGAGGCTGCTCCGATCCACATCCCACCCGTAATAACGTGCAACATCTGTGCCAGGCGCGCTCCCTGTCTACACGCGAGCAGACTATCTCGCTTGCTGCGCTTCTCAAATTTCAGGCTGGCTTTGGTTGAATATTCGATGGAACAGCGAAGTTTAGCGGTTTGATCCTATCACCAAACCGCTTTCACAGACAGATCCGGCGCATCAAACGCCGATGAAATTTATCCAGAACTAACGGAGGAATAGATGTAGATTATCTCTAACGCACCAACAGCACGGGGCAAGTAGCGTGCGAGACGACCTTCTGACTTTGGCTGCCGAGCAACAAACCGCGCAACTGCCCCAGCCCACGCGTGCCCATGATAATGAGGTCGTTTTGGCGACTCTCAGCCACAGCAAGAATAGCTTCGGCAGCCGGACCCTCTAATATTTCTGTGCGCAGCGCACCGGGGATTTCGCCAATTTCCTGCTTTGCACGCTGTACCACCTGCTCCGCTTCAGCCAGACGCACATTGAGAGCATTTTGTAAATTAGGCTCTCCCAAATAGCCCGGCAATGGATCATAGGCAGTTACCAGCCATAAATCCGCCCCCATGCTGCGCGCCAGATCCCCTGCAATTTGAGCAGCTTTCCAACCATGTTCTGAACCATCCACCGCGATCAGCATGTTCTTAAACATCGCCCTGCCCTCCTTTCTAGATTCAGTATACCGAACTTTACGATGGGTTTCAAGTTAGGCGAGCAACAAAAAGAAGACCGGTTAAAGAATCAGTGACACCGGGCAATGATCTGAGCCGAAGATGTCATCGTGGATGATCGAGTCTTGCACTCGCTCTGCCAGTGGATGCGAGACCAAAAAATAATCCAATCGCCAGCCAACATTGCGGGTGCGAGCGTTGGAGATAAACGTCCACCAGGTGTATTGAACGCGGTCGGGGTAGAGCTTTCGGTAGACATCCACAAAGCCTTGTTCCAGAAAGCGGTCAATCCAGGCTCGCTCTTCGGGCAAGAAGCCGGTGTTCTTTTCATTCTGCTTGGGGTTGCGCAGATCAATAGAGCGATGGGAGGTATTGAAATCGCCGCATATTACGATCTGCTCGCCAGCGGCAAGCAAATTTATGCAACGTTCCAACAGGTAAGCATAAAAATCCAACTTATAAGGCACCCGTTCCAGGCTGCGACCGCCATTAGGGAAATAGATGTTAAAAAGCAAAAAGTCCGGGTAACGGGAGACGATCACCCGCCCCTCGGCATCGTACCTTGGCGATCCCAGTCCAAGCTGTAGTTCCAATGGGGACTGGCGGGCGAATGTAGCCACACCGCTATAACCGGCGCGAGCGGCGGGGTTCCATGCTTTGTGAGGGTAGAGTTCATCCAGGCACTGCAGCCAGCCGTCTCCGATCTGGCGCGGCGCAGCGCGCACCTCTTGCAAACACAGCACATCTGCATCCAGCGCTGCAATAGAGTCTAAAAAGCCTTTTCCCAGCGCGGCGCGCAAGCCATTGACATTCCAAGTTGTGATCTTCATAGCGCCCATTTTAACACGGCAACCGGACGCGCTGCGCGACGACGGCAGCCTGACGGCGGGTCTGGCAACCCAAGACATCGGTTTCTAACCGATACGGATCCCTGCTCGAACCAGGCGCTTTCTTCCCCTTGTCGTGCGCCTGGGCTATAATCAGGATATGCAATCCGGCGCGTCCTGCGCTGAAGAATTCGCTCTATCGAGGCTCAATCTAAATGATTAGTATTCCCAATTTGTCAGCATCGCTGGAACGACAGAGGGGCCCTCTTCTCGAGGCTGTTCAAGAGCTGGCGCGCATCCCCAGCGTTTTACAGGAGGCGGAAAACGGAGCGCCTTTTGGACATCCCATTGCGCGCGCGCTAAACCAGGCGATATCCATTTCCTCAAATTTGGGTTTTCGCGCCGTACAAGACCCAGACGGCTATTACGGCTATGCCGAAATCGGCCAAGGTGAAGAAATAGTGGCAGTTTTAGGTCATGTGGACGTGGTGCCGGCTGGCAGCCTGGCGGATTGGCGCTTGGATCCGTTCGACCCCCAGGTGATAGACGGCGTTCTTTATGGGCGCGGCGTGCAGGATGACAAAGGTCCCACACTGGCGGCGCTGTTCGGCGCGAATGCGCTGATGCAGGCTGGCGTAACTTTCAATAAGCGCCTGCGCTTCATTTTTGGAACCGACGAGGAAAACCTGTGGCGCTGCATGAAACGCTATCTGGCGCAAGAAGAAAAACCGGCATTGGGTTTCACCCCCGATGCTAAATTCCCTCTGATTTACGCAGAGAAAGGATTGTTGCAAGCCACTTTGGAAGGCTCTAACAAACAAGGGATCAACTTGAGCGGCGGCTCTGCGTTCAATGCAGTGCCAGATTCCGCGGTTTATGTGGGCGAGGCCGCGGAAAAGCTTCGTCGTCAACTAGAGCGGCTCGGTTATGCTTACCAACCCATCAGCGGCGGCGTGCAAGTGATTGGCAAGGCTGCTCACGCCCAGGTACCAGAAGAAGGCGTCAACGCCATCTGCCGCCTGGCAATTGCGCTGTATTCCTGCGGCGTTCATTCACCGGCGATTGATTTCCTGGCGCAAGAGGTCGGCGAGGACCCCTTCGCCCGCCAGATCTTCGGGGATCTCGAAGATGAAGATACGGGACGCTTGAAATTCAACGTAGGGATGATAGAAGGCGGCGAGACCGAACGTCTGTCGCTAGACATCCGTATTCCAGTTTCGATTGAGAAGGAGAACGTTGTCGAAAGACTGGTTCAGACTGCGGAGAGGTATGGCTTAAAATATCAACAGCGCGATTGGCTGGCGCCTATCTACATTTCGCGCGGAAGCAACCTGGTGAAGACCTTGATGGAAGTCTATCGTCAGGTCACCGGCGATCACCTTTCCCAGCCGGAAACCTCCGGCGGGGCGACGTACGCGCGGGCGATGCCCAACTGTGTGGCCTTTGGGGCTGTCTTCCCCGGGCGCGAAAAGGTCGAACATCAACCCAATGAGCATATTCGCCTGGACGATCTGTTTACTGCCATGCAAATTTACGCCCTGGCGATATACGCGTTGACTCGTTGAACAGAGAATAGACCGATCCCAACAGCCGTGATATAGTTTAGAGAGCGAATCCTATTGATATAGGCGCAAAACGTCCCGCAGGTCCCTCGAAAAACAAGCCTGTGTGATCAGAAACCTGCGGGACGTTCACCATGCAATCCAATCATCTTAAACCAGGAGACTTGAGATGGCTTTCAACCTTCGACACCGCAATTTTCTAAAAGAAATAGACTTCACCCCCGAAGAATTCAAATACTTGCTCAAGCTGTCTGCTGAGCTGAAAGCCGCCAAATATGGCGGTTATGAGCAGCCGCGTTTGAAGGGCAAAAATATCGCGTTGATCTTTGAAAAGACATCCACCCGCACGCGCTGCGCTTTCGAAGTGGCTGCCTACGACCAGGGCGCGCATGTCACCTACTTGGGGCCAGAAGGCTCGCAGATTGGACACAAAGAATCGATGAAAGACACCGCCCGCGTATTGGGACGCATGTACGATGGCATCGAGTATCGCGGCTTCTCACAGGCCACCGTCGAAATCCTGGGGCGATACGCCGGTGTACCGGTGTGGAACGGCCTGACCGACGAGTGGCACCCCACGCAGATGCTGGCCGATATGTTGACCATGATTGAACACAGCAGCAAGCCCATGGAGCAAATTGCCTACGCTTATGTGGGCGATTGCCGGTCTAACATGGGCAACTCGCTGACCGTCACCGGTTGTCTGCTGGGCATGGATGTGCGTATTTGCGGACCTAAGTCGCTGTGGCCCAAAGAAGAAGTGGTGCAAAAGGCGCGCCAGTTGGCTTCCCAAACCGGCGCTCGTTTTACGCTGACCGATGACGTGGAAACTGCAGTGAAAGGCGTGGACTTTCTGCACACCGATGTGTGGGTTTCTATGGGCGAACCAAAAGAGGTGTGGGACGAGAGGGTGAAGCTGTTGCTGCCCTACCAGGTGAACAGCCGCATGATCGAGATGACCGGAAATCCGAACGTCAAGTTCATGCACTGCCTGCCATCGTTCCATAACCGTGAGACAAAAGTCGGCGAAGAGATTTACCAAAAGACCGGCCTGGATGGATTGGAAGTGACCGAAGAAGTCTTCGAATCGCCGCGCTCCATCGTCTTCGATCAGGCTGAGAACCGCGTGCACACCATCAAGGCCGTCATGGTGGCCACTCTGGGAGACTGAGGTTCTCCCAATCGCTCCCAGTACCCACCCCAAAACTCCCCTTTATTTCATCGCAGAATGCCCCCGGATATGGGTCCCCATCCGGGGGCAATGACTTTCATGCAATTTTGAATTCCATCTTCAAAAATTTAGATATTTATGATATACAATGCCTGAAACATTCCACCCGTTGAAGAGGGAGTCTCTATTCTATGTCTGATCACCCGACCCCGCACATACCCGATAAAGCCAACACAGAAGAAGCTGGACGCTATTTTCGATACATGTCCGAGTTTGTGGGTTTTGGCCCCCAGGATTCGGACGCCATCCGCAGGTCGGCGTTGGTGGTTGAAAAACATCTGCCGACGATTATCGGCCGTTTTTACACCAACCTGCTGCAATCTCCGCCTACGCGCAAATTCT
>DYGV01000037.1 GCA_020724505.1 Anaerolinea thermophila | reverse complement strand
CGCTCGTCTTTTGTCATCGAGTTGATAATTGCTTCGGTCAATTTTAATTGCTTTTCGGCGTCCTGCGGCGAAATCTGGCGAGCAAGCTGCCCCATGCCTCCGGGGAGCATTTCGAGAATCTGACTCAGTGGACCCATTTTGCGGATCTGCCGTAGTTGATCAGCAAAATCCTGCAAAGTAAATTCGCCCGACATGAGCTTTTCGGCTTGTTGCTGAGCAACCTTTTGATCGTAGGCTGCTTCGGCGCGTTCGATCAAGCCCAGGATGTCGCCCATGCCAAGGATGCGCCCCGCTAGGCGGTTTGGATCGTAAACCTCAATGGCGTCCAACGCTTCGCCGGTGCCTAAAAATTTGATCGGCACGCCGGTGACGGAGCGTATCGAGATCGCTGCGCCGCCACGCGCATCACCTTCGATTTTGGTCATGATCAGGCCGGTAAGCGGAATTGCCTCTCGAAAACCTTTGGCGATGTTCACCGATTCCTGACCGATCATCGCGTCGACAACTAACAGGATTTCAGCCGGCTTGACATTACTTTCGATGGCGCGTAGTTCGTCCATCAGAGCGTCGTCGAGCTGAGAACGCCCCGCAGTGTCCAGAATTAATACCGTATAGCCGCCCTTTTGGGCGCGATCTAACGCGATCCGCGCCAATTGCGGCGGCGGGACGCCGGCCTCGAATACCACGGGCACATTCAGACGTTCACCCAGCGTCTCAAGTTGGCGCACGGCCGCCGGACGGTAGGGGTCGCAGGCGACCAACATAACCCGCTCGCCTTGCGAGCGTAAAATGCGCGCCAGTTTACCCGCCGCAGTGGTTTTACCAGAGCCTTGTAAACCAACCAGCATCAGCGTTCGAGGGCGCGGGCCGCTCATGTTGAGGGGCGCAGCCGGTCCTAAAGTGCGGATTAGTTCTTCGTGGACGATTTTTACGACTTGCTGGCCTGGATTGAGTGCTTTGGAGACTTCTTGTCCCACGGCGCGTTCGCGCACCCGACCGACAAAATCCTTCACCACACCGTAGTTCACGTCTGCTTCAAGCAAAGCCAGACGCACCTCGCGCATGGCGGCGTCCACGTCGGATTCGGATAGCTTGCCGCGGCGGCGTAAGCCTTTAAATACATCCTCTAAGCGTTGAGTCAGGTTCTCGAACACGGCAATGCATTTTAGCTTGGAAGCCTAGATCGGTCAAGGTTTTAATAAAATGGAAAAACAGCCATCCTCTGAGAGAGAAAAGGAGGATGCGTAACTTTCGCTCCTCAATGGGGTTTACTTAGTTCGAGATTCGCTGTTTCCCAGTTGTTAATCTTCGCCAGATCATGCGAATATATCCCTTTGCCTTCAAGGAGTGAAACAATGCCTAAAGTTGCCATTGTAACCGATAGCACTGCTTATTTACCCAAAGAATTATTGAATCAATATCAAATCGAAGTGGCTCCGCAGGTTTTAATCTGGAATGGAGAGACCTTCGAGGATGGCGTCACGATCCTTCCGAATGAGTTCTATTCGCGGCTAAAAACTGCCAAGGTGATGCCGACGACTTCTCAGGCTACACCCAAATCTTTTAAAGCAATTTTCGAAAAGCTTATCGAGCAAGGCGCATCCATTCTGGCGATATTGATTTCCGAAAAACTTTCTGGAACGATTGCCTCTGCATATCAGGCGAAAGAATACTTTCCTGGGGCGGCGATTGAAATCGTAGATTCGCACTCAACCGCAATGGCGATGGGTTTTCAGGTGCTCACTGTAGCGCGGGCAGCCAAAGAGGGTGCGTCGCTGGCGGAGTGTAAAAAATTAGCCGAGGAAGCCCGTAACCATACCGGTGTTGTTTTCGCTGTAGATACACTGGAATTTTTACATCGCGGTGGGCGGATCGGCGGCGCAGCGCGCTATCTGGGGATGGCCTTCAACATCAAGCCCATCCTGGAGCTTAAAGAGGGGCGGGTCGAAGCAGTGGATCGGGTGCGCACGCGTGCCAAATCCATCTCCAGAGTGGTGGAGCTGGTGGAAGAGCGAATCAACAGAAGACGCCCGGTGCGACTGGCGACATTGCATGCCAATGCACCAGAAGATGCTCAAGAATTGCTGCGCTTGGGTCGGGAAAAAATTGAAACTGTTGAGCATATCTTCTCCGAGGTCAGCCCGGTGATTGGCACCCATGCGGGGCCAGGGACGATTGGATTGGCGTTCATGGCAGGGATGTAGAGATTCTTGAGATACAATATAGGAGCTGTCCGGCGGCGTCGCCGCCTGATAGCTCCTATATTTTTTATTGTTGAGTTGGTTCTATGCACGATTTGCCGAAGTTGGAATTTCTGTCTGTTGACTGCCTGGTGATGCATGAGAAGCATGATGAACAGCGCGCCATGCCGCTGATCCTGCGTATGCGCGCCAGCGGCGTTTTTCGCAATCCACCCGTTGTCACGCCATTGCAAGATGGGTCGAAGCGGTATATGGTTCTGGATGGCGCTAATCGTGTCACAGCGCTTCGCTTGATGCAAATTCGGGACGCCCTGGTGCAAATCGTGCAGCCGTCAGACCCTGGTTTGGCGCTGCAAACCTGGAATCATGTCGTTTGGGAGATGAACGCGGCGCGTTTTTTAAGCAACATCCGATCCATACCTGGTGTCAAATTGGCGTGCCTGAAAGATGCTGATCCAGCACAACCATCCTTAGATGAGGAGTGCAGTTTGGCTTTGGTGCAGAGTTGTCGCGGCCGCCTGTATGCGGTGTGTAGCGAAGTTGGAAATCTACAATTACGTGTGGGGGTGTTGAACGCGCTGGTAGATTGCTATAAGGACCGCGCTCGTTTCGATCGCACCAGCATCCGAGAGGCGCGTCGGTTACAGGATATTTACCCATCGTTTTGTGGATTGATAATATTTCCGCAGTTTAGCATCAACGATTTATTAGATTTAGCTGCTCGCAACTATCTGCTGCCCGCCGGCGTCACCCGCTTTACCATTGCTCCACGCGCTTTGCATTTGAACTATCCCCTGGCGGAGTTGGCGGCTGATAAGCCATTAGAAGATAAAAACCAGGCGTTATACAAATGGATCAATGAACGCATTGCGCAAAAAAGCGTTCGTTATTACGCCGAACCAACCTTTCTATTTGATGAATAATTTCGCAGGCGAGACATGGACATTTTCTTTGCAGATCCTTCCGAGGTTCCCTTACCCCCGCCGGAAGTCCGCATTCGTCAACTAACGGCCGAACCTTCGCCGGATGGGCGACGGGTGCGCGTCTATTTCGAGGTGGATCCTTTTCAAAAGCGACCCAATGCAGAGTTGTTTGTCTTGGATGAGGATGGAAATGAAACGGCTTCTGTGAGCATTATTGAGAGCATGAGTCGTCGAATGGAGTTAACCATGCACTTGCGCAATGCCCATACGGGCAGGTATATTTTAAAAGCTGTGCTTTTCTACAGTAAATTCGTAGAACAAGATGCTCCTATCGAAAATCTTCAACCTATCGAACAAACAGTGGTGGACACTGCGGAGACTGCGTTTTACATCGAAGAATGAAATATCTGTTGCGATTATGGCCTTTTCTGAAGCCTTATAAGCTCCAGGCTGCGCTGGCGCTGACCACAACCCTGGCGTTGACTGCGCTGTTGCTGGCGGTTCCGGCGATCATACGACAAACGATAGATGTAGGACTGGCGCAGAGCGAAAGGATCTATCTCATTCGCGCTGCTTTGTGGTTGCTGGGCATAGGCGTTGTGCGTTCGGGGTTGGTCTATCTGCAACGTTATTTGGGGGAGTGGATCGCCAGCCATATTGGTTACGATATGCGCAATCGCCTGTACGATCACATGCAATATTTATCCTTCAGTTTCCACGATCATGCTCAAACTGGACAACTGATCAGCCGCTGCATCGAAGACGTGCGCGCGGTGGAGCGTTTTACTGGCTTTGGGGTGATCGAAATGATCCGCCTGGGGTTGTTGATGTTCGGCATTGTATTCCTGTTGTTCTGGCAGTCGCCGCATTTGGCTGCCATTGCGTTGTTGCCGATGATCCCTTTAGTGTTGGTGACCACGGGCTTTGGCAGTCGCGTTGGCGACCTGTTCATGAAGGTGGACATTGCATTAGGCGAGCTTAGCGCGCTGGTTCAGGAGAATGTAAGTGGGGTTCAAGTGGTGCGCGCTTTTGCGCGTGAACCATACGAGGTGCAACGCTTTGCTGGAAAGAACCGAAAATTGTACGATGCTCGTGTGAAGGTGGTCAGTATCTTTGCCTGGGTGATGCCAACCACGCATTTTCTGGTTGCGCTGGGGACGATTTTGATATTATGGTTTGGCGGAGGTATGGTTTTACGCGGCGAAATGACGGTCGGCGAAGTGGTTGCATTTAACGGTTATTTGCTTTTGCTCGCTGCACCGGCACAGCAGCTCACCTGGCTGGTCAACGCCGCCGGCGAGGCGGCGGCTGGTTTACGCCGGAGCTTCGAAATTCTGGATTTGGAGCCGGAAATTCGAAGTGCGCCAAACGCTGTTGAGTTGCCGCCCTTGAAAGGATATGTTGAATTTAGAGGGGTCAGTCTTCGCTATCCCTCGCAGAAGATCCCCGCTTTGAATGGCGTGGATTTATATGTTGAACCCAATCAAGTCGTGGCTTTGGTTGGGCCAACGGGTTCGGGTAAATCTTCTCTGGTCAATTTAATCCCGCGCTTTTATGATCCCAGCGCGGGCGCAGTATTGGTGGATGGTTGGGATGTGCGCCAGGTAGAACTCACCTCTTTGCGGCGTCAAATCGGTTTGGTGTTCCAAACTTCGCTCTTATTTTCCACCACGGTTGCCGAGAACATTGCCTATGGCTGGCCATCTGCCAGCCGCGAGGAAATTGAAGCGGCAGCTCGCGCGGCGCAAGCGCACGATTTCATCATGGATTTGCCAGATGGATACGACACCGTGATCGGTGAGCGAGGCGTTACCCTCTCCGGCGGACAGCGACAGCGGGTGGCGATAGCGCGCGCCTTGTTGTTGGATCCTAAGATCCTGATCTTGGATGACTCTACCTCGAGCGTGGATACCGAAACGGAACGACTGATCCAGATAGCCCTGGAACGGTTAATGGAAAATCGAACGACTTTCATCATTGCCCATCGGCTTTCCTCGGTTCGGCGGGCGGATCTCATCGTGGTTATGAAAGACGGTCGAATCGTCGAACAGGGGAAACACGCTGATTTGCTGAGCGCTGGCGGATTGTATCGTGAAATCTACGATTTGCACTTACGCGAACAGGAGCAATTTTACGAAGATTACCTCCAGGCATCTCCGGGTATAGATTGAGAGTGAGTAGCGACTGTGGCAAAGATTGCTCTGCCTCTGGATGACATATCTGCAAAAGGCTATGATGAAAAGATCGTTCGTCGGTTAGCCGGTTATGTCAAGCCATATTCTTTCCGACTGATGATTTCTCTGGTCTTAATGCTGCTAAACTCCTCCGCAGCGGTCGCTGGGCCGTATTTGGTGAAGGTTGCCATAGATGCGGGAATGGAGGCGGGATCCATCGAGGCGTTGCGGCGAACCATATTGCTTTACGTCTTGGCGATTTTTATCCAATGGTTCTCGATCTTTTCACGCGTGAACATCATGGTGAGAGTGGGGCAATCCATAATTTATGATCTGCGCGATCAGCTCTTCAGACATTTGCAAGAATTGTCGTTAAGCTTCTATAGCCGCTTCAGTGTGGGGCGCGTGATTACACGGGTGGTCAATGATGTGGGTGTCTTACGCGAGTTTATCGTGTGGACGATGCTCGCCATTGCCAGGGATCTGTTTACTTTGATTGGAATATTGATCGCCATGGTGAGCATGAACCCCAGGCTATCGTTGATCACCTTGATCACCTTGCCGATCATGATTGGGATCACCCGTCTGTTTCGCCGTCGGGCGCGGGAGAATTACCGTCGTGTACGCTCAGCCATTAGCTGGGTAAATTCCGTCCTGGCGGAAAATATCAACGGCGTCCGTGAAGTGCAGGCTTTCTCCCGACAAAAGCATAATTATGCGTTCTTTCGAGATGAGGTCAATCGCAACAATCTGAATGCCAACTTGAATGCTGCTCGAATCGCCTCTGCTTTTCCGGCGGCAATTGATTTACTGGGCGGGCTGGCGGTCGCTATGGTGGTGTTGTTTGGCGGGTTAGCGGCGTTGGATGCAGAGGCGCGCCAGGCGATTACGCCCGGCGTGCTGGTGGCTTTTGTGCTGTATATTGAGCGTTTTTTCGAGCCGATTCGAGATCTGAGCCAAAGGTACGACTCTTTTCAATCTACAATGGCGGGAGGAGAGCGGGTGTTTTCACTGTTAGACATCACTCCGGAAGTGCGCGACGCGGAAGATGCAATCGAGCTGCCGCCCATTTCAGGAGAAGTGCGTTTCGAAAATGTGTCCTTTCACTATGCAGATGACCCAACATTGGTACTAAAGAACATCAGCTTTCACGCGCCAGCGGGTGCAACAGTCGCGCTGGTGGGGAAAACCGGGGCAGGAAAGTCCACCATCATTAAATTGATCGGTCGCTTTCACGACCCAACTTCTGGGCGTGTGCTGGTGGATGGTTATGATTTGCGGAAAGTGAAACAGCACAGTTTGCGCAGCCAGATGGGGATCGTATTGCAAGATCCATTTCTCTTCTCCGGGACGGTGGCGGATAATATCCGTTTCGGAAAACTGGACGCCAGCGATGCAGAAGTGGAGAATGCTGCCAGGGCGGTTGGTGCGCATGAATTCATCAGCCGCTTAAGATTGGGTTATGAGACGCCTGTGGAGGAAGGCGGCGTGATCCTGTCTGTGGGTCAGAGACAGCTTATTTCTTTCGCCCGCGCTTTGCTTGCCGACCCCAGGATATTGATTTTAGATGAAGCCACCTCCAGCATTGACCTGCAAACCGAGCAGATGATTCAACAGGGGATGAGGCGTTTGCTCAAGGGGAGGACGGCTTTTGTCATTGCTCACCGCCTTTCAACGGTGGTGAACGCAGATCAAATTATTGTCATTGAAGACGGGCAGATCGTTGAGCAAGGCAGCCACGATCAATTGTTAGCCCAACGCGGCGTTTACAGCCGTTTATATCGCGCCGGTTTTGATGAATCGTGAGCAGATATCGTTGCTTAAATGGTGGTTTAATTGTCAATGGTAGGCTGTAATGGGTGAGTCAGACCGACCTTCGCGCTTGACAAGATTCAAGAGGTCTTTACGACTGGCTGTCGTGGGCGTTGTTTTTGCTTTGATCGTCTTGGCGGGGTATTATGCTTATCAAACTGCGACAGCCCAGAATATCTTGTTGCCTTTCACCATCACGCAAACCGAACCGGCTGCTATCCTATCCACTCCGACAGAGACGCCTCTACCCGCCCGTGAGGTCAGCGAGCCTGAGGAGACGGTAACGTTTGTACCAACACCTTCGCCGCTGTCGCCGGAGGAGGCTTCAAGTTTTGGAATCGCTTATCTATCGTACTACGAGGGGTTGCATTCTCGCTTGTTTGCCTTCTCTTTAGGAGAAGGACGAAAGATCCGTTTGACTTCGGGCGAGTGGGATGATATTACGCCAGCCTTGCATCCCAATGGACGGAGCCTTGCCTTTGCCTCCAATCGCAGCGGCAACTGGGATTTATATGTGATGAACCTTGAAAACGGGGAAATCTCTCGCCTGACGAACACGCCAGAGTATGACGCTTCTCCGAGTTGGTCGCCGGATGGTTTGTGGTTGGCGTATGAGAGCTATGTTTCGGATGGAAGCGAGGGCAACCTGGAAATTTTTATCCGTCCGGTGGATGGCTCGCAGCCCCCAATTCGTCTCACCAATGATCCTGCAGCCGATCATTCCCCGGCTTGGTCGCCGCAAGGTCGAAAGATCGCCTTTGTATCCACCAGAGACAACAATGCAGATATTTGGATCGCGGATCTGGATCAGGTGGATCAGCGCTATCAAAATATCAGCCGTTCACTGGATGCGGTAGATGCGCACCCCGCATGGTCGCCAGATGGAAACAAGCTGGTGTGGTCGTCTGCGCCACTCAACGGCATACAGACATTGCGGGTCTGGAACGCCGATACCCCGGAGGTGCGCCCTGCCTGGTTGAACGGAGGCGATTGGGCGGTCTGGAGTTCAGACGGCAACGCGTTGTTGGTTTCGTTGCGAGAACCAAACCGTAATTATCTGACGGGTTATCGGTTTGGGGAACAAAGCCTGATCCTCCCACTTGTGGATTTGGGCGGCGAAGCGACAGGTTTGACCTGGGGACGGAACGCCTCTTCTCTTGAGCAACTGGACAGAATATTCAGCGAACAACAAACGCCCACGCCGTTATGGGCGCCAGCTTTCGAATCTTCGTCCGCTTTGCCTGGAGGTCGGGTGAGCGTTGTAGCGCTGGGCGGCGTCGAAGCACCCCATGCCATGCTCCAAGATGGAGTTGATGAGTCGTTTCACGCTTTGCGAACCGCCGTTGCACAAATGACCGGCTGGGATTTTCTGGCTTCGTTGGAGCAAGCGTTTCTTCCCTTGACTTCGCCTTTAAATCCAGGCATGATTGAAGATTGGCTATACACCGGGCGCGCCTTTCGCTTCAACACGGCGCCGGCGAGCGCCGGCTGGTTGGTAATTATGCGGGAAGATTTTGGCGCGCTGACCTATTGGCGGGTGTATCTGCGCGCCCGTTTCCAGGATGGACGTCAGGGCGCCCCTCTCAAAGATGTGCCCTGGGATTTGATCGCCAGACATTCTGGCGACCCTATTGCCTATGAACAGGGAGGCAGGCTGATGGCAAACCCGCCTCCTGGATATTGGGTGGATTTTACTCGGTTAGCTATTGCATATGGCTGGGAACGGTTGTCGGCTTTATCTAGCTGGCGCATGGCCTTTTCATCTGTTCGCTATAATGAGTATGTCCTGAAAGAAGGTCGGGATTGGCTCTCTGCAATGTTGGAGATTTACCCGAAGGCTGCTTTAGACACGCCAACGCCGGTTTCTTCGCCAACAATGACGGCTACTCCAACGCAAACGCCAACGCCATCGCCCACGTTTACCCGTCCACCCTATCGTTCGCCGACGCCGACGCTCACTTCGACCCGTCGGCCAACGCTTACCCCCACGCCGCCGGGCGCGCCATAGATTCTTTATGGGAAAACGATTCGTCTTTACATGCTTCTTGACGTTCCTGTGGCTGGCTTCCGGTTGCACGCTTCGAGCGCCAAGCTATCGCGATAACCGGTATATTTCGACCCTACCCATCAGCATTACAGCAGTGGCGAGCTTACAGCCTCCCAGCCCTACGCCTGTAGTGAATTACGATCCCGCCGAAGATCCAACGCCTACGCCGCAACCGCCTTTGCTTCCCCCATCCACGTTTGCGCCGGATCCATTACGCTTCACTTTCCCAACCGTTGCTCCCGATTCGATCTCCCTGTGGCGACCACCCCTTTATCCGGTGCCCTGGGAGCCTTCACCCTATGACCATTTCTACCTGACGCGGCCGATTGGCGCGCAGGAAGTCAACTGGCCGCTGGCGCGTTATCGCTATGGTTATCTGCTTTATGCAGAGCCGCATACCGGAATTGATATTCCGGCACCGAAAGGTACAGAAATCCTGGCTGCCGGCCCTGGGGTGGTGATCTGGGCTGGCTATGGCATCTATTTCATGCGTGACGAGAATCGTGATCCTTATGGCATTGCAGTAGCTATCAAGCACGATTTTGGTTTTGAGGGCAAGTCGGTGTACACGGTCTATGGTCACATGGATCAGGTTTTTGTCTATCGCGGCCAGCGGGTCGAGAGCGGGCAGGTCTTGGGGCTTGTAGGTGAAACGGGTAAAGTTTCGGGTCCACATCTTCACTTTGAGGTGCGCATCGGCGATAACACCTTCTTTGTTTCGCGCAACCCGGAATTATGGATTTCGCCGCCGCAGGGAATGGGTGTGCTAGTGGGTCGTATTATGAGGAATGATGGGGAAAAAGCGCCGCGCGTTCCCGTAAAATTGCGTTCCCTCGAAGGCAAAGGCAATTATGAGGTGCTTTCGTATGCTCAAGGGGCAGTGAATAGCGACGACTATTACAATGAAAATCTGGCTCTGGGCGATTTGCCGGCCGGACGATACGAGGTCTTTGTGGATTACGAAGGCGTTCTGTACAAGGGCGAAATCGTGATCCAGGCAGGTCAGGTGACATATATCACCTTCCGCCCTAAAGATGGAGTTGCGAGCGGCGTTTTACCGCCTCCGAAGTCGAAATTCATTCCGCCGGATGCGACAGCCACGCCAATCGAGATGGGCATGGTTCACAGCCCTTGACAGCTAGAACGTTTGTGCTAGACTTAGGGATGTTGATTGATCCCTGCAATCATTGATCTGCTATGAGAGGATCGCCTTCTTTTTTCTAAAAAGATGGAATTGGGTTTCTATGAAAGAGACGAGGAGTGAGTAGATGATGGCGAAAAAGAGTTCAACTGCGCCCTTGCCGCCGGTGCAACCCGTGCGAGATGAATCCCGCCAGATTGCGTTAGATAAAGCCTTGAGCGAAATCACCAAGCGTTATGGCGATGGTTCGATTATGCGTCTGGGAGAGGCACATCAATTATTGGTCGAGGCAATCCCCACCGGTGCGCTTTCACTGGACATTGCCTTGGGGGTAGGAGGCATCCCTCGCGGGCGAATTACCGAAATATTTGGCCCCGAATCGTCTGGTAAAACAACGATCTGCCAGCACATCGTAGCGGAGGCGCAAAAACTTGGTGGAACGTGCGCCTATGTGGATATGGAACACGCCCTGGATCCAGTGTACGCCGCGCGGTGCGGCGTAGATGTGGAGAGCCTGTTGATTTCGCAACCGGATACCGGGGAACAGGCGCTTGAGATAACCGAAACGCTGGTGCGCTCTGGCGCGGTGGATGTGGTGGTCATTGACTCGGTAGCTGCGCTGGTGCCGCGGGCTGAAATTGAAGGGGATATGGGCGACTCTCCAATGGGTATGCAGGCGCGGCTGATGTCGCAAGCGTTGCGCAAACTTTCGGGTGCGATCAAGCAAACCAATACGGCGGTGGTATTTACCAATCAACTTCGTCAGAAAATCGGTGTGATGTTTGGCAACCCCGAAACGACAACCGGCGGAATGGCGTTGAAATTTTACGCTTCGGTTCGTTTAGATGTCCGCCGCATCCAGGCCATTAAGTTGGGTTCGGAGATTATTGGCAGCCGAACGCGTGTGCGTGTAGTAAAAAATAAGGTGGCTCCGCCCTTCAGGTCGGCTGAGTTTGACATCATGTATAACGAGGGCATTTCTCGCGCCGGCGATTTGATTGATCTGGCTACAGGACTGGATATTGTTACCAAGCGTGGCTCCTTCTACTCCTATGGAGATATTCGCCTGGGGCAAGGGCGCGAAAACGCAAAAGACTTCCTGAAAGCCAACCCAGATCTTGCCGAGGAGATCGAATTGATGGTGCGTCAGCGCGCCATGTCGGGCGATTTGCAACTCGGCTTTGGCGGCGAAGACGAAGGCGAGTTGACGGAGGATGAAATTTAGATCTACTCGCCTGGCGCGCTGGGTTTGTTTTTGTCTGTTGTGGATTTTCGCAGCGGGTTGTAACGCCGCGGGGCGCATCGCGCCTTCGCCAGTCGCGCAGGTCGGCTTTTCTGCCACATCTTTACCCACGTTGGAACAGCCAGTTGCGACGGTAACGCCTTCCCCGACCGCCACGCTCTTCCGCTTGCCCACCCATACGCCAACTGCGACAAACGTCCCCGTGACGCCCTTGCCCAGCGCGACCCCGATTTGTCAGGATGGGCTTCTATTTATCGAGGATTTGACAATCCCTGATGGGACCTTGGTCGCACCTGGAGAGATGATTGACAAACGATGGAAGGTTGCGAACAACGGGAGCTGCAATTGGGATGGGCGTTATCGGTTGCGTCGAATTTCTGGCCCCGATTTGGGCGTTGCCGATGAGCAGGCACTTTTTCCTGCTCGCGCCGGCGGGGAGGCAATCGTTCGTATGATCTTGACTGCGCCCAATGACCCTGGCACTTACCGCAGCGCCTGGCAGGCTTATAATCCTTTGGGCGAGCCCTTTGGGGATCCCATTTTCGTGGAAATTATCGTGGCTTCTTCGCCATAAGCCGGCGTCGGGGGCCGGGCTCAAACAATAAGCTCAGGTTTTCTCGCTGTCATGACCTGAGCTTTTTGTTATGCATTCTCTTATTTTTATCCTGGAGCAAACTCATTATTCGATGCGTCGAACTCCATGAGTTGACCGGTGGCTACATAAAACGTTCGTTCACAAATATTGATTACCCGGTCGGCTACCCGCTCTAGGTTATGTGCCACCCACATCAAATAATTCGCGCGGTCAATGATCGAGGGGTCTGTGAACATTAAAGTGACCAGCTCTCGATACACCTGGTTGTAAAGCGAATCTACCAGGTCATCCTCTGAGGGGATGCGACGCGCCGTTTCTGCGTCTGCAGAGACGAAAGCACCGACAGCGCGATGCAGCATATCTGCGGTCAATTCCGCCATTCGGGGGATGTCAATCAGCGGTTTCACGGGGGGTTGATTCCCCAGGCGGATGCAGATCAGAGCAATGCCTTTCGCGTAATCGCCAATGCGTTCAAGCTCGCCAACTACCTCCAGTATCGATGCGATTCGGCGCAGATCGCCAGCCATTACCGGTTGAGTGGTGGCAATGGTGATGATAATTTCATTTTCCAATTCGAGACGTCGCCGATTGATCTCGGCATCGCCCAAGTAAATCTTGCGCGCCATTTCAACATTTCGGTTCTTTAGCGCCGAGACCGATTCCGTGATCGCAGTCTCCACCATACTGTCCATGATCAGGATTTCATCAAGTAAGTGTTGCATCTTTTTATCGAGCGTTTCGCGAGGCATGTCTCAATTTCCTTTCGCCCAATCATTTAACCAAACCGACCCGTGATATAGTCTTCGGTAACCCTCTCTTTTGGATTCGTGAAGATTTGTGTGGTAGATCCAAATTCCATCAAGAAACCGGCGCGATTCTCATCTAGGGTGAAAAAGGCTGTGTAATCGGAGACACGCGCTGCCTGCTGCATATTATGGGTCACGATAATAATGGTGTAATCTTTAGACAGCTCACGCATCAACTCCTCGATTTTCAAAGTGGCAATGGGATCCAAAGCTGAACAAGGTTCGTCCATCAAAATAATATCGGGTTTGACCGCAATGGCTCTCGCGATGCATAAACGCTGTTGTTGTCCACCAGAGAGTGAGAGACCGCTTTGATCCAATTTGTCCTTGACTTCATCCCAAAGCGCGGCTCTCACCAAACTTTCCTCTACCAACGCATCCAATTCCGACCTAGAGCCACGAAAACCGTTAATGCGCACTCCCCAGGCAATGTTCTCATAGATAGATTTTGGGAATGGATTTGGCTTCTGGAAGACCATTCCCACATGACGACGCACTTCAACTGGATCTATATCAGCGCCATAAATATTTTGGCCATGAAACAGCACCTCGCCTTCGGTTTTGGCGCTGGGAATTAAGTCGTTCATCCGGTTGAAGGCGCGCAAGACGGTGCTTTTACCACAGCCAGAAGGGCCGATCATGGCTGTGATCTTCTGGGCTTCCACAAGCATATTGACATCTTTGACAGCGCGGAAAGAGCCGTAGAAAATCGAGAGATTACGCGCTTCTATAGCATATTGACCATTTTGTTCGGTTGTTGGATTAAGTTGGCTGAAAGAGGTGGGCGCGGATATTTTTATGGAAAGATTCATGGCAATCTCCTGCTAAAGCGGTTGCGCAACAAGATGGCTGTTGCGTTCAGGGTGAGTAACAACGCCAACAGTACAAGGATGGCCGCGGCTGCAATGGCGCGAAACTCTGGCTGGG
Source organism: Anaerolinea thermophila (assembly GCA_020724505.1). Classification (GTDB taxonomy): domain Bacteria; phylum Chloroflexota; class Anaerolineae; order Anaerolineales; family UBA4823; genus RBG-16-57-11. Next base: position 15,978 of record DYGV01000037.1, on the reverse strand, counting down.
GTCGAGAGGTCCACTGATATACCTGAATGGGCAATACAGTGAATTTCGAGAAAATGCCATCTGGGTCGAAGGTGATGAAGGTGGATGCGCCGACAATAATCAATGGGGCCGTTTCCCCCATCGCGCGCGAGGTAGCCAGGATGGCTCCGGTCAGAATGCCTGGAAGAGCGGAGGGTAATACATGATGCCAGACGGTTTGCCATTGGGTGGCGCCAACGCCATAGGCAGCTTCACGCAAGGAATTTGGCACAGCTTTGATCGCTTCTTGGGCGTTGATGATAATTACGGGTAGAACTAATAATGCCATAGTCAGACCAGCCGAGAGAATGGTGCGTCCATTGTTCGGATCTGCATTGGGGTAATTGACGATAGCTCCGCTGGTTAATGCGGATAACGAGCGCACGAAGATGGCTAGGCCTAACATACCGTAAATAATCGAAGGCACACCAGCTAGATTGTTGATGTTCGTTTGGATAAGGCGATTGATCCAGTTGGAAGAAGCATATTCCTGTAGATAGATCGCTGCGCCGATACCGATGGGGAATGCAACCAGGATTGTGAACAAGATGACATAGATTGAGCCGAGCATAGCGGTGCGAACGCCGGCATATAGCGCATCGCTAGATTGAGGCGAGGTGACAAAATCATCATCCAGCCAGCTTACAAACCTGATTTGCACCGTGGCGGGATCAATTTTTTTCTGAATCGCAATTTCTGTAGCCTGGATGGGTATCTCGTTTTTGCGGAAGATAGAGTCGGCTAATCCCCACACAGCCACTACTTTTGGCTGCACAACTTCCTTTGTGGCAATTGAGAGAAGATCAGTTGTGTCACGTTCTTCCAATGGCTTTTCTTGGATGATTGTTTTAAGTCGGTTAGGTCTCAAGTTCTTTTCCAGAACGATGATCAGTTCTTCTTTGGAGATGTCCTCTAGGGGCGCGCCGGACTCAGTCAAAGTAAGTTCATTTACCTTAGATGTAATCGCGACATAACCAAACGAGTCGTTGATGATATCGAGTAGAAGAATTGTCAGAATGATGATGCCAAACAAGGTTGACAGAAAGTATATGGTTTGCCAGATTCTGCCGATGCGGTGGCGTGCAGGAAGGTTTGAGGAGCCGTGACCCAGGTCCGAGGTTTTTTGCGGCATAGAAGTTGTATCGCTCATTTTCATTCGTATTCTTCACGGAATTTAGCGACGATGCGTTGGCTGAGCAGATTTAGCGCCAGCGTGATTAAGAACAGCACCAACGCCAGTGCGAAAAGGCTGTTGTAATCTATTGATTCAAAGCTCAGGTCTCCGCCGCTGATACGCACAATGTGACCGGTGATGGTTTCAGCCCCCTTGAATGGATTGAAGGTAAAGTTGGGGCCAGCGCCTGCAGCGATGGCGACGATCATCGTTTCGCCAATAGCTCGGGATATACCTAAAATGATGGCGGCCGCGATGCCAGATGTAGCGGCAGGGAGGACAATTTTCACCGAGGTCTCTAACTTGGTGGCTCCAAGCCCATAAGCTGCCTCGCGCAGGGAGCGAGGCACGGCATGTAAGGCATCTTCGCACATGGTGGCAATCAGGGGAAGGATTAATACACCCATTACCAAACCCGCGGATAGTGTGTTATAGATTTGAACGCGGTCGTTGCCAAAAACACCGCGTAAAAGCGGAGTGAACCAGGTAAGTGCAAAGTATCCATATACCACTGTAGGAATACCGGCTAGAACTTCCAGTGTGGGTTTGACAACTTTGCGCGCTCGCTCATGCGCATACTCACTCAAATAAATTGCCACCGCCAGACCTATTGGAATAGCTACCAGCATGGCAAAGGTGGTGGTCATAATGGTCGAATTGAGCAGCGGCCATATACCGAACGCGCCAATTTGCGGTTGCCACATCCTTCCAGTGAAAAATTCAATGAGGCTTACATCTGGGCTGGCGAAAAAGTGTGAGGATTCCTGAAGCAGCACGATTACAATCCCGATTGTTGTAAGGATCGAAATCATCCCGCAGGCAAAGAGTATTGCCTGGGTGATGCTTTCGCCTAAGCGGCGATGTCTTCGGAGATCAATCTCGCGGTCTGGGGTAAAAGCATCAGAACCCGAAATGGTCTTAGTGTAAGTAGTGGACATTCTTAACTCAACTCAAATGGCGAGCGGATGTTTTCGCTCAGCAGAGATTTATCCCTTGCTCGCTTACAATTCGCATTCCTCAGCTTTTCTCCTCTCCTCGCAAGCGAGGAGAGGAGAAGCCGGAGAGAGGAAATGATCAGCTACTGAACTACGGAGGAAATATTGTCACGGATAGATTACTGCGCCATCGCCTGTAACCAGCTTTGCATTGCGGCTTGCAGAGCGGCGGCGGATGCGGGAAAATAGCCCACATCCAGGATTTCATCATTGACATAAGTCAGGTAAAAGTTTATGAAGGCAGCCACCTGGGGTTTTTCTGCCATGATCTTGGCATCGGAGTAGATGAACAATGGGCGAGCGAGTGGATATTCGCCGCTTTCAGCGGTATCTGAAGTGGGGGCAATGCCGTTAATCGAAATTGCCTTGAGCGCGCCCTGGTTTTCGTTGTAGTAAGCGAAACCGAAGTAGCCGATCGCGTATGGGCTGCCTTCGACGCCCTGGACGAGGACGTTGTCGTCTTCAGAGAATTGGGCATTGGCAGCGGAGAGGATGGCTTCTTCGGCTTTCTCTTTGCCATAGACGGGGAGCATGACGGCTTCGATGAAGTAATCGAAGGTGCCAGAATCGGTGCCTGGGGAAAAGCGTAGGATCTCTTCCGCGGGCCATTCAGAGCGGACCTCGTTCCACTTGGAGACTTCGTTAGAGAACACCTTGGCCAATTCTTCCAGGGTGATGTCGGTGAGGAAATCGTTCTCGGCGCTGACGGTCACAGCCAGGGCGTCGGTGCCAACGCGGAATTCGATGGGTTCGCGTCCGATGGCTCTACAGTTTTCGACTTCTTCAGCCTTGATAGGGCGGCTGGCGTTAGAGATGTCGGTCTCGCCGGTCTTGCAGAAACGCTCAAATCCGGCGCCGGAGCCAATGCTATCAATGGTGATTTCACCCTGAAAACCTTCGGCTTTGAAGCGCTCGGCTATGCGCTCGGTGAGAGGATAGACGGTGGAGCTACCAGCGATGATGATGTTGCCGGTCGCTGATGCTGGGTCAACTTCTGGCAACATACTTCCCATCGCCTCCGTTGGAGCCTCGGTAGTAATTGGTGTATTGGTGGGGGTATCGCCAGCCATCGGCGCTTCAGTTGATGTTGGTGCCTCGGGCATAGCTGGTGCTTCGGTGTTTGTTGGAGCTACAGTTGCCTGCGCGGGAGCAGGCGTCAAAGTTGGCTGCGCGCAAGCGCTGATAAGGACTGCTATCAAGCTAAAGACAGATAGCATACGAGTGATTTTGAATGGCATAGAATTCTCCTCCAGAAATATGGTGTATCAGCTCAGATTTCTGGAGGGAGTATAACGATTGTCGGTTAACGCCCTGGGAATGGGGTTATAACGTTTCGTCAAGAAGATGTAAATAAACGATTAACGCCCCCAAAGGTGATATAGGTTTATCGCATTTTCGAATCGACCTGAGAATATTCATCATGCCAGGGGGAATCCTCCGGCAGCGCTTCGGACTCATCCCAGTTCCAGGTGTTCAGTAAATGTTGAGCGGGGTATGCGGTGAGATCAAGTTGCAGAGGTGTGATGGATACATAGCCGCTGGCTAAAGCGCCAAAGTCGGTGCCCTTTTCGGGGATGCCAGTGGGCGCGTCGCCGCCGATCCAGAAATAGGCGCGGCCGCGTGGATCCACGCGTTGATCCAGGCGGTCGCGATAGACGCGCATCCCCTGGCGCGTAATTTGCACTCCCTTGATCTCCGTCAACGGCCGATAAGGGATGTTGACGTTCAACAATATTCCCGCCGGCAGGCGGTGTTTGCTGACCGTTTGCACGATCTTGCGGGCGATCTGCGCCGCAGGGGCATAATCCAGTTTCCCCAAATGATTTTCTTGAGTATCTAGAGAGAAGGCAATGGCAGGAATGCTCCAAATGACCGCCTCCATTGCCGCGGTCACGGTGCCGGAATAGGTTACATCATGCCCCAAGTTGGCGTTGGGGTTTATACCTGAAACAACCAGGTCAATTTTCTCCGGGATAAAACCCAACAGCGCCAGAGCGACGCAATCTGAAGGCGCCCCATCGCTGGCAAAGGCATGTACGCCGTCCATAAGTTGAACTTCGCGAATGCGCAAGGGGCGATCAAGGGTTTTAACGTGCCCACCGCCAGACCAGTTACGATCTGGCGCCAGAATGCTAACCTCGGCGAGCTGGCGCATTTCTTCTGCTAAAGCCAATAAACCAGGGGCGGTAACGCCATCATCATTGGTGACGAGTATATGCATATGTCCTCCTTAGTAAGTCCTATAACAATCTTGTAACGAATCGTTCATTGTCGGCTTGAAATTTCACAGAATCAATCTGATTTAGCTGAATAAGTTTAGCATATAAAATTTAACGCCGAATTATGAGCAAGTTAACATTGTGAACCAGTTTACTATAAATGCCCCACAGATTTCTGATCTTGGAGGAAGCGCAGGGTGTTTTACACCGATGAAGAAAACCGATTGGGGTGAATATTAGAAGAAGGTGTTTGAAGTGGTCTTTTCTATAAAAATTGTATCTGCTACAAAAAATCTAAGTTGCGATTGGGATCGAAAAGCTAAATGTACTGCCCTGCCCCTCGAGGCTTTCGACCCAAATTCGTCCCCCATGCGCTTCAACCAGGTGACGCGCTATCGCCAGACCAAGCCCTGTGCCGCCGCTGGAGCGCGCCCGATCGGTCTTATAGAATCGTTCAAAGATGCGCGGTAGATCCTCGCTGGGGATGCCGACGCCGTTGTCTTTGACGGAGAAGAGAATGTGGTCGCCGTCATGCTCAGCGCGCAACTCTATCCTTCCACCCGCCGGGGTGAATTTTATGGCGTTATGTAGCAAGTTGACGATCACTTGCGCCAGGCGCCGCTCGTCAGCCAGCACCGGTGATAAATCATTCGGGCAATGGATGGATATTTCGAGTCTGGCGCGCTCTGCCTGGAGAGCCAAACGCTCGACAGCTTGACTGATCAAGCGAATCGGCGAGGTCGGCGACATTTTCAGCGGCACTCTGCCAGATTCGATGCGGGAGAGTTCAAGCAACTCCTCCACCATTTGAGTGAGCGCGTCCAATTCCGTTTCCATGCGTTGCAGGAAGCGCTTTGCGGCCGGTGGGTCGTCTATGGCACTTTCTTGGAGGGTTTCAGCGAGCGCTTTCAAGGAAGCCAGAGGGGTGCGTAGTTCGTGCGATATATTGCTGATGAAATCCTGCCGCACCGTTTCCAGCCGGCGCAGGCGAGTCAGATTCTGAAATAATAGTAAGGTGTTGCCCTGTAATGTCGGACCAAGCGGCGTAGCGATGCATTGCAAATAGAGACGGTGGGCAGAGATTTCCACAGTTGTCGTTTGCGTCTCGCCCGACCTGCGACATTGCTCCCATACTTCAGTGATCTGGTGTTGGCGAAGCACCTCGATCAAAGATCGCCCAAGCGCTTCGTCATGACTGACGCCGAACATACTTTCGGCGGCGGAGTTGACCAATTGCACTTTGCCTTCCTCATCTATGATGAGAACACCATCGCTCATTACTTCAAGCACCGCCGCAATACGCCCGCGTTCAGCATCCAGCGCCTGTATTTTTGCGTTCAATTCCGCTGCCATTTCGTTAAAGGCAATCGTCAGCCCCCCAATTTCATCCTGGGTGGTGGGTATCAACCGGCTCTCTAATTGCCCACGCGCCATTTGCGCCGCGGCCTGGGCTAGTTGTCGAATGGGATGTGTGATTCGATTGGCGATGAAGATCGCCAGAAAGCCTGCCGTCAGGCTGAAGAGAATGGTCACAACGATCAAGGTTCGTTGAAGGAGAGAGAGGTCGTTTTGAATTCGTTCAGTTGGCATACCAATACGCACATACCCCATGATCTCTCCTGAGGTGGAGCGAATCGAAGCAGCGACGTACATCATGGGGATTCCTAACGTGTCGCTCCTACGCGTCTCAATTCCAATCCCGCTTAGGCTGGCTTGGATAATCTCAGAGCGGGAGGCGTGGTTGTCCATTTGAGCGCGGTCAAAGTCTGATTCGCCAAGCACCGTTCCATCCTGAGCAATAATGGTAACCCGTTTATTCAATTCACCCGCCCAATCTTTCGCCAGTTGATCCAGGTGGTCGCTTTGTGCGTCAGCCGGAAATTGAGCGGATAAGATGGAACGAAGCAACCGAACTTCTGAGATTAATTCATTTTCCAGGTCTTTGAGATAAATAGATTGCACCAGGCGCGTGAAATAGACACCCAAGACGGCCATTATGACCCATATTAGCAGTATATACGGCGTTCCAATGCGCCAACGAATACTACGGCTCATCAACCCTCGAAGCGGTAGCCCGTTCCGCGTACGGTGATGATGCGCTTGGGATCGGCAGGATTTTCTTCGATTTTTTCCCGCAACCAACGCACATGCACGTCAACTGTTCGGCTTCCGCCGCTGAAATCCCAGCCCCAGACGCGCTCCAGGATTAGTTCACGGGTAAGCACTTGCCCCCGATGGCGCGCCAGGAAAAGCAGCAGATCGAATTCTTTAGGTTTTAGCGCGATGGGTCGGTCGTTTAGTAACACTTCTCTGCGGGTGAGATCCAGCGTCAGGTTACCAAAGCGGATAACTTCTTTGGGAAGGACGCTTTCGGAGTCTATCTCTTCGCGGATCAGACGCACGCGGCGCAATTGGGCTTTTACCCGCGCCAGGAATTCCCTCATGCTGAACGGCTTGGTGATGTAGTCATCTGCCCCTAGCTCCAACCCGATCACGCGGTCAATTTCATCATCGCGGGCGGTCAACATCAAGATCGGTGTGTTCATTTCCTGACGTAAGATACGGCAGACCTCAAAACCATCCAACACAGGTAGCATAATGTCCAGAACAATCAGGTCGGGTTGGCCTTCGCGCGCCAGGCGCAGCGCGGTTTGACCGTCGCCGGCAGTCTCTACCTGATAACCCTGCCTGGAGAGGTTATAAGTCAGCGTCTCTTGCAATGCAGGTTCATCTTCTACAATAAGGATCTTTTCAGACATATAATCAATCCATGACTCCGCTGCAAAAAGGTCGTTTTTTAACGCAAAGACGCGAAAGCGCCAAGATTCTTGAACCTAATTTCTTGCTTGAACTTTAATTTCCTTTGCGTCTTGGCGTAAAGGTTTTTTCGTTTTATAGGGAGACGCATCCGTAAATAATCTATCGTTCTTGCTTGAATTTGGATTAGAATTCAAAGATCGTTCGATTATGATCTATTCAATCCGAGCTTGTTGGCAAGTTGAGTTTCGCTGGGTTCAACCAGGATTGAGCCATCGCTGAAAACAATGGTAGGCACACTGCGCATCCCACGGTTGACGCTGAGGACATATTGCTCGGCTTTTGGATCGCGGTCAATATTGATCCACTCGTAAGGAACTTGATGCAGGTCTAAGAATTTTCGAGCACGGCGACAGTCAAAACACCATTCGGTTACGTAGATAATGACAGTGTTGGGATTGGGCATGATACTATGGGTCGGGTCGTAAACTGGTATATTGGTGCTATGGGCTACAGTTATGCGGACTGGGCTGGCGTTTTTTACCCGAAGGACATGCAGTCGCGCAATTACTTGAGCTATTATAGCCGTATTTTTAACGCCGTGGAGATCGATTCAACTTTTTATGGCATCCCGCGTGATGAGGTGGTGCGCCGTTGGGCGTCTGTCACACCGCAGGAGTTTAAATTTTGTCTAAAGGTTCCACGCGAAATCACCCATGAAGCTGGTCTGGTTGGTGTACAGGGGGAGATATTGCGTTTTATTCAGACCGTACAGACGTTGGGCGAAAAATTAGGAGCGGTCCTCTTTCAATTTCCGCCATCCTTCGATGTTGAAAAGCTGGCGGAGCTGGAGCGCTGCCTGGCGGGGTTGCCCACTGGGGTGAGATATGCTGTTGAAGTTCGCAACTCTTCGTGGTACACTGCGAAGGTTGGAGCGGCTGAGCCTGCTTTGGCAAGCGCCTTGCGTCAGCACGGTGTGTGTTGGGCAGCTACAGAATATCCTGGATTGCCGCGTAGAATTTACCCGACGACGGATTTTGTTTATATCCGCTGGATTGGACAGCATGGCAGTTTTCAGCATCATGATCATGAGCGGATTGATCGCACTCCAGAGTTAAGGGCATGGAGAGAACTGATTCGCGCTTTGGAAAGTAATTTTGGTTGGGCGTTTGGCTTCTTCAACAACGATTACGCTGGTTTTGCCGCAGGGACGGCCAATCGCTTCAAGCTCCTGATGGGTCTTGAGGCGCGTAACTTTACGCCGCCTCAACAGGGCGCCTTATTCTAAGCATGATGGTTTGAAAATGCTGCTTGTTTGTATGGTATTGGAGCTTCAGGTATGAAATTGACCAACGTCGCCAAATTCGCCTGGGCAACTTTGGGATACAACATCTTGGTCATCTTATGGGGGGCGTATGTTCGCGCCACCGGATCTGGGGCGGGCTGTGGCAGCCATTGGCCGCTATGCAACGGCGTCGTTGTGCCTCGCGCTCCTGGGCTTGAGACGATGATTGAATTTACGCACCGATTGACCAGTGGCCTGGCGTTGCTGTTGGTGATTGGATTATTCTTTTGGGCGTTGCGCGCCTATCCAAAAGGTCATATTGTCCGGTTTGGCGCCAGTATGTCTATTCTCTTTATCGTTACGGAGGCGTTGGTGGGAGCAGGGCTGGTGCTGTTCGAGTGGGTGGCGCACGACGCCTCAACCGGGCGCGTTATTTCGATCGCAGTGCATTTGATCAACACCTTCTTATTGCTGGCCGCGCTAACCCTTACCGCCTGGTGGGCATCTGGCGGCGAGCGGATAGTCTTACGCGGTCATGGCATTGGCCTATGGCTGTTTGTCATCGCCTTTTTGGGCATGATAGTTTTAGGCGTCACCGGCGCCATTACCGCCTTGGGCGATACGTTGTTCCCTTCCGCCTCTTTACAGGAGGGCATCGCTCAGGATTTCTTGCCGACGGCTCATTTTTTGATCCGGTTAAGGGTCTGGCACCCAATGGTGGCGATCATCGTGGGCGTTTACTTGTGGTTTTTAGCCGGTTTGATCGCCCTTTTTCGTGCTAATCCTCGAATTCATAAGATTGCCGCTTTTTTGGCAGGTTTATTCTTTGTGCAGTTGGTTGCTGGGTTAGTCAACCTGGTGTTATTAGCGCCGGTTTGGATGCAGTTGGTGCATTTGCTGTTAGCCGATCTGGTCTGGATTGCGGTGGTGTTGTTGGCTGCTTCAAATTTTGCCGAGAGTGAGTTGCGGCAAAATCTTCCGCAAAGCGCGCCGGCGACTAGTTCGCCAGCGACGGCACCTACGATGCGATAACCCTTCAAAGATTCTGGATAATTTCTCGCCTATGGAAAACAAGTCTCAACAATTAGCCTTGCGTCAACATCTGGAAGAGCTACGCCGCGCCATCCACTATCATAATTATCGTTATCATGTTCTGGATGACCCAGTGATCAGCGATTATGAATTCGATCGCTTAATGGCAGAACTGCGCCAGATCGAGGCTGATCATCCAGAGTGGATCACTCCAGATTCTCCGACGCAGCGGGTGGGCAGTATGCCGGCGACGAAGTTCGAGAAGGTGCGGCATCCGGCGCCGATCTTGAGCCTGGCGAACGCCTTTAGCGCCGAGGACGTGCGCGCCTGGTATGAACGCATCTTGAAACTCGATGAGCGCGTCGCTGAGACTTCTTATGTGGTGGAACCCAAAATTGATGGGTTATCGGTAGTGCTACACTATCGCCAGGGGATTTTCACCCTGGGCGCGACGCGCGGCGATGGCGAGATCGGCGAAGATGTGACGCTCAATCTACGTACATTGAAATCTTTGCCGCTGCGTGTACCCGTAGATGAAAAAGGGCCGCCAGCCTTACCCTATTTGGCGGTGCGCGGTGAAGTGTATATGAACGTGCGCGATTTTGAGGAATTGAATCAGCGGCTAGAGGCAGCGGGTGAAAAAACTTACCTGAATCCGCGCAACACCGCCGCCGGCTCGCTGCGTCAGCTCGACCCTGCGCTGACGGCATCCAGACCGCTCAATTTGCTCACATATCAGATCATTGCTGCCGAAGGCGAACCGCCGCGCACACAATGGGAGACATTGAGCTATTTACGCGCCTTGGGATTTCCCGTGACGCAACATGCAAGTTTACATTCCACGCTGGACTCTGCCATTGCCGAATGCCAATCCTGGGCTGATAAACGAGACACGTTGCCATACGAAGTAGATGGAATGGTGATAAAGATCAATGATCTGACATTGGCGCAGGATCTGGGCTTTGTTGGCAAAGACCCTCGCGGGGCAATTGCGTTTAAATTCCCCGCTCGTGAAGTAACCACGCGATTGTTAGGAATCGGCGTGAACGTGGGAAGGACGGGCGTTTTGACGCCTTATGCGATGCTGGAGCCGGTGGACATTGGCGGAGTGATTGTCAAACAGGCCACTTTGCACAACTTTGACTACATCGCTGAGAAAGATATTCGTATTGGCGATCGGGTGCGCGTAAAACGCGCGGGCGAGGTCATCCCCTATGTCATTGGGCCGGTAGAAGCGCTGCGCACTGGCGAAGAACAGGTCTATCAGCCGCCAAAGACATGCCCGGCGTGTGGAGAGCCAGTTGAGAATCTTCCTGGCGAGGTGTATTGGTATTGCGTGAACGCTAGCTGTCCGGCGCAGTTGATCCGCAATCTGGAACACTTTGTCTCTCGCCCGGCGATGGATATTGTCGGCCTGGGCATTCGCATCGTCGAACAGCTTGTAGAGGCAGGCCTGGTAAAAGATGTGGCGGATCTTTACACATTGCAGCGCGAGGATCTATTGAAGTTGGAAGGGTTCGCGGAGAAGAAAGCGGATAACCTCCTGGCTGCGATCCAGGCTTCTAAAGCCCAACCTTTGGCTCGGCTGATTACCGCTCTGGGCATTCGCGGTGTGGGTGAAGTGATGGCAGCGGATCTATCTCGCGTCTATAGAGATCTCGATCAATTGGCTCGCGCCAGCCTGGATGAATTGCAGACCCTGGAGGGCGTGGGCCCTAATACAGCACAAGCGATTGTAGATTGGTTTGCGCGCCCGGCTAACCGCCGTGTCCTGGAGAAATTACGCTTAGCGGGGGTCTGGCCTACTTCGCAAGTAATTCCACAGGCGGCGGGACAACAGCCCTTTGCAGGTTTAACGTTTGTCGTCACCGGTACACTGCCGAGCATGTCCAGGGACGAGGTCAAAGATTATATTCAGAACCGCGGCGGCAAGGTGACCGATTCGGTCAGCAAGAAAACCAGTTACCTGGTTGTTGGCGAGTCGCCGGGTTCCAAACTGGCTAAGGCACAGGAATTGGGGGTGCCGATTTTGGATGAAGCCGGTTTGCGAAGTTTAGCCGGAGATCGGTGAGTATCATAAATAACGAGGAGTCGAGGAGAAAAGAGGTATGGACTATATCAAAGCAAGCGATGCGATCTTGCAGCGCATCCAGGCGATGAATAAGCGAGCCGAAGATCTACAGAAGGCGGGTTTATATTTTTATAACCAGCCGGTGACAGAATTGCGCGGCGGAGCGCGCGTCCTGGTCAATGGGCGAGAGATGGGCATGTTCGCCTCCTATAGCTATTTGGGGTTGATCGGCCACCCGAAAATCAATGCGGCTGCCAAGGCGGCGATTGATCGTTATAGCACCGGCACACATGGCGTACGAACGCTGGCTGGAACACTGGCGATCCATCGCGAGTTAGAGGAGACGATTGCAGCCTTCAAACACGCTGAAGCGGCGATCACGTTTTCGTCAGGTTACGCCACCAACCTTTCGGTAATTGCTTCCCTATTAGGCCGCGGCGATTATGTGATTTCGGATAAGTTAAACCACGCCAGCATTGTAGATGGTTGTCTGATGTCTGGAGCGAAATTTCTCAGATTCCGTCACAATGATATGGAATCGTTAGAAGCGCGCCTGGAACAAGTTCCCGACGACGCAGCCAGACTGGTCGTCGCAGATGCAGTTTTCAGCATGGATGGGGATATTATAGATTTCCCGCGCATGGTGGAGATATGCCGTAAACACCATGCCTGGTTGATGATTGACGAAGCGCATTCGGTTGGCGTTTTGGGTCAGACGGGCCGCGGCATAGAAGAACACTTTGGGATGATGGATGCGATTGACATTAAAATGGGGACGCTCAGCAAAACCATCCCTTCGGTGGGTGGATATATTGCCGGTAGGAAGGATTTAATCAACTATTTGCGCCATTCGACGCGTGCGTATATTTTTTCCGCTGCCTTGCCCCCGGCTCAGGCGGCTGCGGCAAAAGCTGCTTTTGAAGTTATTTTAGAAGAACCCTGGCGAGTGGAGAAATTGCGCGCTAACAGTCATCAATTTATTCAGGGTTTAAAACAGCAGGGCTTTGATACGCTCTATACCGAAACCGCCATTGTGCCGGTTTTGTGCGGTGAGGATGAGGTGGCTTACCGGATGACGCGTGAGGCGCAGCTTCGGGATGTGTTTGTCTTGCCGGTGGTGTCCCCCGCTGTGCCGCCCGGTCTTTCTCGTTTGAGAGCCACAGTGACGGCTGCCCATGAACCGGAGGAGATTCAACATGCCTTGGATGTGATCGGGGAAGCCGGCAGAAAAATTGGTGTCATCTAAGATGGGTTCAGTTCAGCTCTTGCCGGGGAGAGAAAAGTCGCTGTTGCGTCGGCACCCGTGGGTGTTTGCGGGCGCGATTGAGCAGGTGAAGGGTTCACCAGCAGACGGCGAAACGGTTGAGGTGTTGGATTCCCACGGGAATTTCCTCGCTTGGGGCGCTTTCAGCCCAATGTCTCAGATCCGGGTGCGGGTTTGGAGCTGGCGGCGTGAAGACCAAATTGGAGCAGATTTCCTTCGTCAACGGTTAGGAGCAGCAATTCAATCTCGCAGTGGTTTGCTTGCCGAAAGGGAGACCAATGCCATGCGCTTGGTTCACGCCGAGTCGGATGGCTTGCCCGGCGTCATTGTTGACCGGTATGCGGATACCTTGGTAGTGCAACTCCTGAGCAGCGGCGCTGAGCGTTGGCGGGAAGAGATCGCCGAGGCGCTATTGGAATTAACAGATGCGCGCCGCGTGTATGAGCGCTCAGATGCGGAGGTTCGCCGGTTGGAAAATCTGCCGGAGCGATGCGGCCCGCTGCGCGGCGATGCGCCACCGAAACAAATTATGGTGCTAGAGAATGGATTACATTTCCTGGTGGATGTCTATCAGGGGCATAAGACCGGGCATTATCTGGATCAGAGGAACAACCGCCGGCTTGTACGAGCGATGGCGCTAGGCCAGCATATCCTGGACTGTTTTTGTTACTCTGGGGGCTTTCTGGTCAATGCGTTGGCGGGGGGCGCTGCATCTGTCACCGCGATAGACGCCTCGCAAGAGGCTTTGGAGTTGGCGCGGCAGAATTTACTGCTCAATCAATTGTCACTCGCCAATGTGAACTTGCAGCAGGCGGACGTTTTTCAAGCGTTGCGCGGCTTTCGCGATCGAGCGTTGCGTTTTGATATGATTATCCTTGACCCTCCCAAATTTGCGCCCACTGCCAGCCATGTGGCTAAGGCTGCGCGTGGATACAAAGATATCAACTTGTTGGCTTTAAAATTGCTTCGACCAGGGGGGATTCTGGTCGCTTTCGCCTGTTCGGCAGGCGTAGACGCGCCGTTGTTTCAGAAAATTGTGGCCGGCGCTGCGTTGGACGCAGGGGTCGAGGCGCAGATCTTGTATTGGCTTTTTCAGGCAGAAGATCACCCAGTGGGGCTAGCATTTCCGGAAGGGGCTTATTTAAAAGGGCTGGTGATCCGAGTGAAATGAACAGGAAGGGCTGAGCAATCTCGCCCTTCCTGCGTTTCGAGTGGAGATGTCGGGAATCGAACCCGAGTCCGAAAGATTCGGCCCGCGAATATCTACGAGCGTAGTCGGTTGGTGAATTTCGCCCTCCGCGCTGCAACCGACAATAGCGACCGTCGGGCTAACCGCTGGAACCCGAAAGTTCCTCTTTCGTGCAATGAGCGGTGTAATTGCACGGCACTCCAGCTTTGTCACGCCCGATCCTGCCTCCGGCTGGAGTACGGGGCAGGCGGACGTGGCCCTACTTCAGAGGGCCAGCCACTCTGTCACATCGCCTAAGCGGCGAGGGGCAGAGCAGCGTAGTTTGTGCGGTTGGCACTTTTCTTTTGCGCTGATTTATCGAGGTCGGCGCCTCTCGGCTCGCAATTCGGGGTCAGCCTCTCCCGTCGAGACCTTTCATCCCCGGCGAGTTTATTATACACGATTTTTGCACGCGTGCAGCGGTGGTGTGTTATACTCTTGGGCGCTTATTTCCGAGTTTATCCATGAGTTTTATGTGAAACTGTTTTGAAACGGCGGGGTTATAAAGGACAGCAGCGTAACCCACTCTAATCCTGGGTGCGATCTGTCAGAAAAACTCCCCGCCCTGAGAAGGGTAGTAGAGTTGTCCGATATCCAGGATGATGAGGCGCTGGAGCGCGCTATTCAAGGCGATCAAGAAGCGTTTGGCGTTCTTTACGAACGGTATGTCGGTAGGATATTTAACTACATCTATTATCGCACCGGCAACGTCTATGATGCAGAAGATCTAACCGAGAGGGTATTCTTTCGCGCTTTGCGGCATATACGTAACTACAATCATCGCGGTTTGCCATTTTCAGCTTGGTTGTATCGCATTGCGCATAACCTGGTCGCAAACTGGCATCGAGATAACAGCCGGCGCAAAGAAATCCCGTTAGATGATGGTATCTTATCCGCACACATTGGTGGTTTTCCCGAATCTGAGGTTTTGAAGGCTGAGGAGCACGAGCATTTATTACGCGTTATTCGTTATCTTCCGCCAGATCGGCAACAATTGCTCATCTTGAAGTTTGTGGATCATTTATCGAATGCTGAGATCGGCGTTATCATGGGCAGGACCGAAGGAGCGATCAAGAGTTTGTATCATCGCACGTTGCTGGCAATCCGGGATGAATTGGGGCAGGTCTTATTTGAAGGCGGCGATAACGATCAGTCCCCTGATCTATCGAATGGAGAGTAGAAAATGTTACGAATTGTTATAGATAGCGCCGGCGATTTGCCCGCCGACTGGCTGGAACAGTATGATATCCATGTCATCCCAATTAACATCCACTTCGGCAATCGAACGTTCCTGCAGGGTATTGACCTCAACAATGCTGACTTCTACCGCCTGGCGGACGAAACGGGGGTGGTACCGCAAACGTCTCAGCCCAGCCCGCAGCAATTTAAAGATTTTTATCGCAAAATCGCTCAACCTGGGGATACGATTCTCTCTATGCACGTTACTTCAAAACTATCAGGTACATTCTCGTCTTGCGAGGCGGCTGCCCAAGAATTGTCAAATGAATTTCATATTATTCCATTTGATTCGGCTTGTGGCTCTGCTGGAATGGGCTTTATGGCGCGGGAAGCGCGCTTGTTGGAACGATTGGGCGCCAGCCTGGATATAATCCAGGATCGTCTGAGACAAATTCGCTCTAGGATGCAGATCGTGTTGACGCTCAACACACTGGAATACGCCCGGCGCAGTGGACGGGTGAAAGCACTACAGGCGGCGTTGGCTTCGCTGCTGAATGTGAAGCCCGTGATCAGCTTGCGTGATGGGATCCTCGAGTTGGGCGAGCGAATTCGGACGCGCCGCAAGGCGTTGGAATTTGTGCTGGAGGAGGTAGTGCGCCGACAAGGTGGACAATTGATCAACGCGGCAGTAGTGCACGCGCAAGATCCAGATGTAGGTCATCAATTGATGGAGATGGTGAGAAAAAGATTGAATAT
>DYGV01000036.1 GCA_020724505.1 Anaerolinea thermophila | reverse complement strand
GTTTGGCGAAATAAATTTCGCATTACAAGATTACCTCGACATCCGTAACGCGAGATTCATCTCGCACAAGCCGCCGGATGAATTATTCAGTGCTTAAGCGGGCAGTTGCGCCGCCGTCTATGATAAGCGCCTGCCCAGTCATAAATGAAGATTGCTCGTCGTCTGCCAGAAAATAAATCGCCTGCGCAATCTCTTCTGGCCGCCCCACCCGCCCGTTGACGGTTTTGCTCGCCAGGTTGTCCAGCCGCTCCAGGATAGTGCTGCCCTGAACGTGATCGCGGCTCAAGCCAGCGCGCAGCATGGGAGTATCCACTGCGCCGGGGAGGATAGCGTTGCAGCGGATGTTATCGCGAGCGAACTCGATCGCCACAGCGCGGGTCAGTGCCAGCAATCCACCCTTGCTGGCAGCATAGGCGGCGATGTTAGCGGATGTCGCAATGGCATGGACAGATGAGACATTAACGATTGCCCCACCGCCAGCAGCTTTAAACAAGGGGTGCGCCAGTTTAATCCCCAAAAACACCGAACGCAGGTTCGAAGCCATAACCGCATCCCATTCCTCCACGCTGGTTTCCAGGAACGGCTTGGCGATTTGCAAGGCAGCATTGTTCACCAGCGCGTCCAATCGCTGGGTGAAGTTTTGCGCCTGACGAAAAATCGTCTCCAGGTTTTCGCCGATAGAGATGTCCGACTGGATGAACAATCCATCCGACGGGAAACCATCGCCAAAGGGGGCGCGATCCACACCGATCACCAACCAGCCCCGCCGGGCAAAAAGATGCACGGTGGCGCGGCCAATGCCGCCTGCTGCACCGGTGATCAATACGGTTTTTCTGGAATTTTCAGCCATCAATCAACTCTCTTATAATCATTTTTTACAAATCTGTTGGGGTAAAGCCCAGACCAATCAACAGGTTCCGAATCGTGTTGCGATGCACCCGCTCCCAGGCTGTCGGGCTGGAATTGGCGTTATGCGGCGCCAGCATAACGTTATCCATCTGGCGCAACGGGCTGTCTAGCGGCAACGGCTCTTCCTCGTACACGTCCAGCGCCGCGCCGGCAATGTCTCCGTTCTGCAGCGCCTGCACCAGAGCTGGCTCGTCCACCACCGGGCCACGGGCGGTGTTGATCAGCACCGCGCTGGGTTTCATCCAGGCTAAAGTGCGTTGGTTCATCAGGTGATAACTGGTCGGGTTTAAGTCGCAGTTCAGGCTGACAAAATCGGAGCGGCGCAGCAAGTCCTCCAGGCTGGTCATTTGAAATTCATTCTCGCGGATGAAATCCGGCGCGATTTCTACGATGTCGTTGCCCAGGATGTGCATCCCGAACGCCCGCGCCCGGCGAATAACCGCTTTGCCGATATTGCCCACCCCAATCACGCCCAGGGTGCATTCGCTGAGCGAAAGACCGGGGATTTTATCCCAAATGCCCTGTTTCATGGCGCGATCCATCCACGGTAGGCGACGGGCAAACGCCAGCATATAACCGAACACCGTGTCGGCGACCGGCAGGGTGAAAGCGTTGGGGGTGCGTCCGATCATAACCCCCAGGCGAGCGGCAGCCTGCTGATCAATCGAATCGATACCCGTGCCCCATTTGGAGATCACTTTCAATCGCGGGGCGCACGCCTCCAGCACGCGGGCAGTGTATTGGTCATCGCCGCACAGCGCGCCATCAAACGTTCCCGCCAGCGCCAGCAAGTCGTCTTCGTTCAAACGCTCAGAGACCGGGGCGATCAACAACTCAATCCCATACCGCTCCAACAAGGGGCGAAATTGGTCAATGATGGGGATCATGTATGGGGCAGAAACAAGAACGGTGGGCATAAATCAACAACCTCAGCTTTGATTTCTAAAAATTCTCTGGCCACAGTGCGCCGAGAAAGATTACTTTCGTTTCGATGTGCTCTGAGGCAAATGGCCTTCCTGCCAGCGCTTCAAGAGAAAATCGGCGATGGCAAAATCCAATTCCTCATCCACATCCCAGGCTTCGGCAGCATCAATTTCGAACATGAAAGGGCGCTCGCCCAGGCGGTTGCGACGCGCCAGCAGACCGGAACGGGTGAAGATATACAAACAGGAATTTTCCTCATACACCGGCGGCAAATCCTGCGTCTGAAGCAGAATAGCGGGGTTATGATTGATTGCCCGACCCAGTTGATCCCAAAGGCGAGTCTGCACGCGAGTGACCGAAAATAGCGAGTCGTAGCTGGGATAATTCGCCAGGAACGTCTGAATAGCGCGCGAGATGCTCTCGCCGCGCAGAAGCGGATTGGTGCTGTGAGTTTGCAGATAAAAATCCGCGCTCACCTGAGCCGTGTCGT
This sequence comes from Anaerolinea thermophila, assembly GCA_020724505.1. Classification (GTDB taxonomy): domain Bacteria; phylum Chloroflexota; class Anaerolineae; order Anaerolineales; family UBA4823; genus RBG-16-57-11. The sequence continues at coordinate 27,980 of DYGV01000036.1, read as the reverse complement.
AAGCCAGGATTTCATTCATCGGGATGTGGTCGGCGCGTAAGTATTCTGGGCGTTCGATCAACTGCACCTGCGGAAAATCACGGCGCAACCCCTCCATCACCGGCGGACTATCTGTATCCACCACTATCTGATTAATCTCTGGGCAGGTCAGCAGTTTCTCGATGATATGCTGATAAAGCGGTTTACCAGCCAGGAGACGATAATTCTTTCCGGGGACGCGTTGAGAATGATGACGCATGGGGACGAGGGCGACAATTGTGGGCATAAGCAAGGTCCTAATCACTCATACTGGATCGGTTGGACATCACGGCGGGGCGCAGGCGAATGTTCACGCAAGTCGCGGGGGTAGTAAAAGGTCTGGCGCAATTGTTCGGTCACCGGGCTGGGATGGCGGTGCCCCTGATACGCGCCCCAGAACTGCGCCAGACGAAACCACACAATGCTGCCTAGATTGGCGAATAAAACGCCCTGCCTTGCCGCGTGCCAGGAATCGCTGAGGATATTGCCCAGCGAGAGACGCAGAAAATCGAAAAATCCAAAATCCTCTTTCGGGAAGATGCGCTTAAAAGCCATCGCTTCACGCCGGTAACGGTTATACACCCCGCGCGGTGTCTCATTGTGTACATGGATCACTTCCGCTTCGGCCACATAAGCAATGGCGTATCCGGCGTCTTGAATGGCCTTTGCCCATGCCAGGTCCTCCAGACCGGTGAGCGTTTCATCGTAGGGCCGACTTTCCCACAAGCTGCGGCGGATCGCCGCGTTGGCGTTATTACAGAAAGGGTGCGCCTGGCGCGGCTGCGATTGTTCAGGAAACCAGTGAGCGAATATCTGGCGCTCGGAGAATTTGGTGCCCGGAGCGCCGCGTTGTTTTCCATATACCAGTCCCACCTGCGCCTCGGCGAACGGCGCCAACAGGCGCTCCAGCCAATCCGGATAAACAGGGTAAACGTGGGCGCTGGCGATCACCACCAACTCGCGACTCGCCGCCTGTAGACCGCGGTTGAGCGAGCGTCCAAAGGTGAATTCCTGCGGCGCAATATGCACCAAGCGCGTTGGATAGCGCGATGCGATCTCAACCGTGCCGTCGGTGGAGCCTGAATCGACCACGATGATCTCCACATCCTGGATCGTCTGTTGCAGAATACCATCCAGCAGTCGGCCGATATGGCGCGCCTCGTTATAAGCGCGAATCACAATCGAACAGCGCATCTCGCTCATTCATAACCTAATCTCGCCAGCAGATCCCCGCAGACTGCGGCAAACAATTCCTGGTGTTGATCGGTGAGAGCGTTTTTCCAACCGCCGACCTTTCCGCTGCGGAAGGTGGGTGAGCGCGATGGGTCAATGCAGCTTTCCAATCTTTGGATGGCTTCCTGCGCAGATACCGCCGGGCGAAAGCCGCGTTGCAGCGCATGATCCAACACCCGCTCCAGCGTCCCTCGTCGGTCGGCGGCAAAGTCCTCATAACGTAAGACAAGCACTGCAGGACAATTGAGCCAATCCAGATACGGTTCAAAACGCTGACGGATGTTGGGCAATGGCTCGTACACTGGCCGTCCGTCGCTGGCTTTCGCCAATTCCTCAACGGAGACCCCTGCAATACTGGCGCGCAGCCGTTCATCAAAGCTAAGCAACACTTCGTGATAGTAACGGTGATGGATGTGATTGGGCGCTATCTCTGCAATGTAGTGTACGTGCGAGACCACCACATCACGCGGGTCGCGCAGGATAAAATAGGTCGCGAAGCGCGCCCCGCTCAACAAATCTATCGCTTCTGGGAAGGCGTGCACATGACCATAGCCGATGTCGCCGGGCAATAAGCGACGCAAATCTGCCAGGATTTCATCCAACCGGCGCTGGCGACCGGTAAAGCCATCAAACGTCGTCACGGCAGGCAGACCGCTATCCACCGCTGGGCCAATACGAGCAAACCCCTGCAACACCTGGGTCAGCAGATGAGTGCCGCTCTTCGGGAAGGAGTTAGCGAAGAAAACCGGCGAATGCGCCAGCGAGCCATAACGCAGCGTTTGCCGCCAGCGGCGGGCGCTGCGACGCAGCCAACGCGCCTGATCTTGGATGCGTTTACCAGCGATCATCTACCTCATAACCCAGGCGGATCAACAAGTCCCCCGTCTGTTCCTTGAAAAAGGCTTTGTTGGCTTCGCTAAAATGCTCTCGCCAGTTCCCCGGCTGTCCTTTACGGAAGGTGCCGGATCGCTTCGGCGCAATCGCCCGCTCTAAAATGGCGATCTCTTGTTGACGGGGCAGACGGGGGGTGAAACCGCGCTCGATCAGATAATCCAAAATACGGTTCAGCGCCGCAGGACGATTCAGGATCAGGTCTTCGAAACGCAGACACAGCGCCGCTGGCTGCTCCAGCCAGCCCAAATACCCTTCGTATTTCTTTCGCAGCGGCGAAAGTTCCGAACCCGGCTCTTCCACGCCCTGAATGGCGGCGTGGATGCGCTCTTCCATACTCCGCAACACCGTGGTGTAGTAGCGGTGCATCCCATGACCGGGGTGCATTTCAGTCGCATAATAAACGTGCGAAACGACCATGTCGCGCGGGTCGCGATATACAAAGATCGTCGCCCTGCCCGGCTGCGTGAGCAGCGAGACAAACGGTGGAAGGGCTTTGATATACCCGTAAGCGATGTCGCCAGGGCGCATACGGCGCAAATTGAGCAGCACTTCTTCGTCCGTCAGTTTGTCATTGACCTCATCACGGTTGACCGGCGGAAAACCGGGATTGACAAAGGGACCCAACCCAGCCAGACCCTGCACCACCTGATAGATCAAATGTGAACCAGACTTGGGCATCGCATTGCCCAGCACCGCCGGCGTTTGCGCCAGCGCCTGCGGCCCCCAGCGCAGCGCTGCCTGAAAGCGCCTCGCCTGCCAGCGCGCCAGTTTTAAAGAGTGTTTGACGGAATAGAAAGCATTCATAAATACGGAACGTCGGATCAAGAATCGGGCGGCGTGCGCCGATACCACACCAGCCCTTTGCTGGCGAGGGTCTCCACCACTTCCCAGACCGCCTGAAAGGGGATGTTCAGCTCGACAGCGATATCCGCCACCGTCCGCTGACCGTCGCAGCGCTCCATGATTTCGAATAGGCGACGATGCCCCTCTGGATTGACGCGGTAGTCAATCCAAATGCCATAGCCAGAACAAAAGATCTCACCCTTGAAGTTATTGACTACATAAACATTGCGCTCCCAAGCCTGGATCAGACCGTAAACCAGTTGAGCGGATGCCTGCAAGCGTTCAGAGGTGACGATCTCCGGGGTGTCTAGGCTGGAATGGTATTCCAGATAAGGCCAGGTGGGCGACTCGCGCGGCTCCACGCGGGAGATCGAAAGCATGGGCACGCGCACGCCCGGCGCGTTAAACTGGCGCTCATCGTTGTGGATGATCTTGCGATCCGGTGCGTGATACCCTTGAGGATCCAACCCGGCAAGCGCTGAGACAAAACAACGATCTGGCTGGCTGTCTGGGGTGAACGAACCCTGCAAACTATGCGGCAGGTCAGCGCCTAGCATTTCCAGGAATAAACCGCCCACCATCTTGGGGATCAGCGTTTCGTGGTGGCTGAGATAGGCCACCGAGCCAATCGTCTCCGGCAAAATCAACAGCCGGTAGGTGTAATAGGGTTTTGGCGCAGCGAGCAATTCCTTAGCCACTTGCAAGCCAACCACCACGCCGGTCAGGTCATCGTTGACCATCGCCGGGTGGCACAGGTGCGCCGCCAGCACAAAGGTTTCTTCGCTCTGTCCGGGGATAATCACCTCGCCGACTTTGAGCGTCCCCGGCTCAAAGCGCGTGCGGATCACTACGCGATAAGCCTCTTCCTTTAGAGAGTCGCGTAGTTCTTGCGTCGCGCATAACCCCCAATCGCGCTGGTAATACTTGAAGACGAACGGAATGGCAGTGGGCAGGCGCGGATGCACGTGTAAATGTTCCAGTAGCTCCTGGCGACTGACCTGGCCCTCGTAGGGCAAAGAGTAAGAAACTACGTGCAATGGATGTTGGGCGACGTCAATCAGGCGGCGGCCGTCCAGCGTCTCTAAATAGGCTTCGTCGCAGCTCCACTTCTCCGGCACGCGCCACGTCCAGCACGGTTCACCGGTGGGATATTCATGAATGACCATGCGTCCGTCAACTTCCTGCGCCAGGCGATACAACGCCCGGTCGTAATCATCGGACACCAGGTTGCGCTAAAAAACCACAATTCCTGGATAAGCTCGTACATTGAAGTCATAGGCGTCAACAGCTCTGAGATATATTTTGCTACACGTTCTGCGGTCGATTCAGCACCAGCGACCACGGATCTGCGGCAAGAAAACGATCGGCAGTGGCGACAAAATCCGTCAACTTGCAAACCGAAATCCACCCATAATTTAGCGGCACGCTGCGCCATTCGCCACGCGCCTGCATCTCGGCGACAACTGGATCAAGGGTGAGCTGGGGGTTTAAATCCAGATCGCGCACAAACATGCGATAGGTGCGCCTCTGCCAGCCCTGCGGCGTGCGCACTTCGCCGGTGAAATCCTTCCAATAGCGATAGGGCACGGAGGCGCGTTGCTCACAATAATGGAACATCGAAATCGCCCGTGCGTCCGCGCCCAGCAACAGAAGTTTGAAATCCAGCTCTAACATGCGCTCAAACGCCGAACCCGGGTCGAAAGCGGACAGGGTATCTCGGCTGGCAATATCTTCAGCATAATAGCCAAGAACCGCCACCGACTGCATTGGATGGGAAGTGCGCCGCGCCTGTGGGTGCTGGCGCACATATTCCGAGAAAGCCCCCATGCCTGTCGAAGGCGTGTTGGCGGGATCGTAGCGCTCGCCGCGGGCAAAGGCAAAGTTGAAAGTCGGCGCTACCAACGTCCCCTGGGGGCCAATCACCGATAAAATCGCCTCCAGATACATGCCCACACCGCCGCGCGGCCGCCCCAGGAATTGCACCGCGGAGTGCGTCAGCAGCCCATCGCCTGCGCTGACGCCCAAGGAGCGTAAACAGGAAACAACCTGATCTTGGGTGACCTCTTTCATAACCGGCTTAATGGGCACTCCATTGACCAATGAGCGCTGATAGCCACTTGATATAGAAGCGGCCTATCCTTCGTTGTAATCCTCCCAGTTCAACCGCAGTTGATAGAGTTCTTTCTTCATCCCCAGATATTCCACTAAGCGGATGATCGGTTCATTGCCGAGCAGGATCTGGGCTTCGCACGAATAGACTTTCTGTGCGCGGCACCATTCAATCGCCATGCGCAGCAGTTTCTCGCCGATGCCTAAACGACGCACCTTCGGCTCCACCCACATATCCTTCAATTCCCCGACCATCACGCCGCCCAGGTATTCCGGCACACGCTTGAGACGGGCGACGATGAAGCCCACGATTTCGCCCTCATATTCAGCCACATATAGCACGCTGAAGCGTCCCAATGTGCGGCGGAACATGTCCAGCCACAACTGGCCGACATTTTCCACCATGGGAAAACTGTAGGTGTGCTGGCGCAGCAGGTCGTCCAGCTTTTCATATAAGGCGGCGACGGCGGGAAAATCCGCCTCGGTCGCCTCACGATAGGTTACTGTTAATGCAGGAGGTGTTTCGCTCATAGCCGCCTCACAGTGAAGAAAATAGGCAAATCATCAAGCAGCGGGCAAGCCGTCAAGGCTGCGTCGCACTTCATCCGGCCAAGAGTCCGGTTCCAAGCCAAATTGACTGAGAAAAGCCAGCGCCATCCGCTCCAGGCCAAAAGCCACACAGCCGGTGTGCGCCGGCGCGCCATCGGGCAAGGCGATGTTCAGGCTGCGGCCAAAGAAATCTTGATGATAGTTATACGAGCCGACCGCCAGCGTCGAATCCTTGTAAGGCAAACGGGCGCGAATTTCGTATTTGAGTTGGAAAGCGCTCTGAAAGGCGGCTTGCTTACGGAATTCGCCAATGAAAAATGGATCGGTGGCGCTTTCCACTCGGTACGCCAAGCCAATGTCCTCAAAGACTTCCTTCATCCGCTGGCGAGCAGTTTCGCGATTCTCCAACACAAAATCCTTAGGGCCAACGAAGATCACCTCACGCATGGTGAAATTCCACATGCGCTCCAGCGATGCCAGGTTGATCGCCTCGTAACGAAAGCAATTGCCCACCGCGGTGGCGATTGCATGACCCTCTTGCAAAACCCGATCCGCCAGGGCAAAATACAGGTGATAACACACCGCCGGCGAGAGCAACGCCTGGATGCGTGCGAAGGCTTCTGGCGAAGTGGTCAAGCCGTGGTCGTCGCAGGCGGCGTGTTGGGAGAATTCGTCAATCACTTCCAGATCCTCGCGCAGGTGAGTGACAAAGGTCAACGAGTGCGGAAAGGCGCGGAAGTAATTTACACGTTCCATATAGCGCGCCGGGATCAGGGTCGGAAAGCGATAGGGCTGCGCGCCAAACGAATCGGCCAGCTTGAGAAATTGCCGTTCAAAATAGCCAATAAGACGGGTAACCAATGGGCCTAAAGCGAAAATGCCGCTTGCTTCCTGGCTCACCTCGCCGCGGGCGATCAGCTCCGGCAATGGATCTTTTTCATAGGCCACTGGCCGATCCAGGTAATCCTCCAACACCTGGATTTTGGGCTTGATGGCGCCCTTTGCCATCGAAAGCACCACCCGCTGCACTTTTTCCTCCAACTCGGCGCGGCGGTCGTCGGTCAAAGCCGCCGGCTCATCCAGGATCATATCTACCACGCGGGCAACCGCCGGCAAGGCGACCTGCAACGTAATGCGATCTGGGGCGACCTCCGCCCCTACGATCCACTCATCCACATATGCCAGCTTAGATTGCACTTCGCCGGTCAGGTATTCGGGGATCGGTGTTGCCGGCTGGAACTCCAATCTCACAATCGGCTGCTGGGCCGGGTTACGATCATTGGACATGTGCGTGTTCCTCCAGGTATTTGCAGATTTCCGGTACGCTTACCAGCCGAGCGATCACATCAGCGTCAATTTCCAAACCAAACTGCTCCTCCAGGCGCAACATCACTTCCATGTGACCGAGAGAATCCCACTGCGGTAGATCGCCAAAGGCCAGTTCCGGCGTCACTAACTCCAACGGGGCCTGAATGGCCTCGGCGACTAAACTTTGGACGCGCGCAGCCAATGTCGTTTCGTGGCTCATCTTCCCATGCTCCTAAACCGATTTGATTTTACATACCCCAACGGGTTGATATTGTGGATTCCATACCCCGCCTGGCATCCCCTTATGGTCATCGTGAAAATAAAAACTTGCCAGGTTATCGCGCAATTCGGCGCAGTTGCGCAGCTTCTCGAAAAGCTCGTCGTAACGCCCATAGTTCGACGGGGCGTTTGGCGGCAGGTCGAAAAGCTGACGCAGGGTGTTATCTGTGTAGCACCAACCGCTCGAAGCTTCGTGCCACCAATCCTGATCGCGCCCGGCGGTCAGCGTGGCTAACAAGACGCCGCCCGGTTTGAGCACGCGCATCAATTCCCTGACAACTGCCTGCAAGCCTTGCGGCGTATTGTGTTCCAGCGCGGAGACGGACACCACCGCGTCCAGCGATGCGTCAGCAATCTGTTCCAGATTTGCCAGATCCTGATTGTAGATCACCACGCTGCCCTTTGCGGACGGTTTCAACAGCCAATCCACCAGATCGAGCGCCTGGTTGTAGCCGCGCGCTGCCCAACGGCGCATCCACGCCCCGCGCGCCGGGCGGCGAAACCCCTGGAGATAAGCCGACCAGGCAGGCGACAAATCGGATGGGCGCAGCCCTTGCACATGAAACCGGCGGCGAAAGCGAAGTGGCAATGCTGCCCGGCTCATGCGATCCACGCTGATCACCCGCGCCCCCTGCTCAGCCAGATACCATTGCAAAACGCCTGTGCCAGCCCCGGCGTCCATCAGCTTCTTGCCATCCACTGCGCCCAATCGGCTGAGGATCCAGGCCAGATCGAGCAGGTAATGCCAGCCAAATTCCAGGCGCAAAGACGCCGCGAGGCGCTTCAAGCTTTCGACATAGGGGCGCTGCTCGTCCAGCAAATCAACGGATAGGATTTCAATGGTTTCGCCACAGGCTTCTTCGCTCACAGATCATCCTCCAGCATGAAAGGCTGGCGCACGATTGGCTCGCCTTCTTTGCTGCGCAGGCGGTTCTGGCGCTCGAAGCCGCCGTTGGCAATCCCATCTATCAAAACTCGCATGGTGGTTGAATTTTCAGGCAGCAGCGCTTGCCAGGAAAACGGCAGCAACTGAACATAACCCTTGCGATAACCGTCCGCCAGAAAGCCCTCGAAGCTCAAAGAAGCGCGGAAGAGCTGGTAATACAGAAATCGCCGAGCGTTGCGCCGAAATTCGGCGGGAACTTTAATCTCCTCAGCGGTTAGAAAAGCTTCTGCCATCTCGCGGAACGCTTGGGCGGATTCTGGGAAGAACACGATGGGGTATTGGGTGTAACGTGCTTTGCCGCCGCACAGGACCGCCGCGCCCATTACAGAGGCTTCCAACCCAATGGAGGAGTTGTAGACGATGACGAATTTCGCCCGCTGGATCAGTTCGTACGAGCTGAGATATTCCTGCGAATCGATAAAGATCACATTAGGCAGCTTCAACACCTCATGCTGGGTAACCCATTGGCGCACGCTTTCTCGGCTTTGCTTGGCGGTTCCGGGGCGCATCTCGTCTGGATGAGCGCGGATGATAAATAACGTCTCTGGATGCGAACGGATCACTTCCAGCACCGTGTCTAACCAGGCGAACATATGTGGAAAAATCGTGTTGGCGTGCACTTGACTGGTGTCGTACACCACGTTGGTAAAAACCGGCACAACCTGGCGGAAGTTCTCCGCCTTGCGCAGGAAGGCCGCGTCTAGGCCGCGCATCTCCGGCCAAAAACGGATCCCTGCCATGGTGAACTGACCTTGAAATCGTTTTTCCAGGTAAGCGTCTAAACGAGCGTTCTGCTCCGGGTTGAGTTCAAAATCTTTTGGAATATGGATGGGATAAGCAGTGGCCTCGCCCTCGCTAAAGAAGGCAGAGAAACGCTGAAAACCCACCTCGTAAGTGATCACCCGCAAACCGCGCGACTGCGCCACCCAGCGTGCGACAGCTTCGGGATACATGACGCCGTTGAAAATCACCGCCGCGCAAGGCTTGGTCTGGTCCAGGAAGGCGGAGAACTCCTGGGCAATGTTATAAGCCGACAGGATGTACTGGCGCAACAAGTAGCGCGTTTCTTCGTCATCCGGCAAGCTGTGTTTGCGCAACGCCCAACGAAGGGAAGGCAGCACCAGCTTACCTAGCGGAATGGACGGCCCTGGCGTCACCAGAGCGCCTTTGACGGTGTTGAACTCAAAACTGCTCAACGCCGCCAGGGAGAGGTCTTTCAAAGCCGCTTCCAGCTCGGCATCCGGCTGATAGGAGAACCAATAAACATCTGCGGCGGTATTTAGCCGCCGCGATTGACGAACGCAGGCCTCGCACGGCGGGGCTTTGTGATAATTATCTCGGTTGGTGCCAAGCACACAATGGCTCATACCCGATTGACACACAAAGTGGCGCACCGGGACGCCCGCCAACCGCAACCCCCAACTGGTCAGCAAGGCAAAGGCGGCATTCTGACTGAGGCCAGTAATGCGCGCCGAGGCGTTGAAGAAAACCACCGGTTGCGCGGTGGAGGTCTTGGGGACATGCGCCGCCACCTGTCGCGCCAGGTTGATCACCCGCAGATGATTTTGCCAGCCTGTGATCCGTGTAAGCAGGTTTGATTTTGGCATGAATAATTTCTCGAAAAGATCGCTTGCTTTCAGAACGAAGCCGCGCCCTCCCTCATTGGCGATGATTTATCCTCGGCTGCCGACTGGCGTGATACGCCTCCGATAGTCGCTGAATGGCAATGAGAAATCCTTCGCCCTGGCGCTGGTGACCGCGCCAGATCTCAGGGATCATTGTGCCGTGATATTCGCCCAGCACGCGGAAGAAATGCACCCAGTCAATGGCGCCTTCGCCGATCTGCAAGCCTTCGCCATCCAGTCCGGCGCCATCCGATAGATGCAAATGTCCAATATAGGGGAGTAAAATGGTCAATTGCTCGTAGAAATCTACGTGCGCCCAGTTGCAATACAACTTATGGTGGGACGAGTCGTAGCAGAACTTCAAGCCCATGGAGGTGATAAAGTCGCGGATCTCACAGGCATCCATGAAAGCATTGGTCAGCCATTGGCCGCCAAAATACCAGGGGTGCGGAGGCAAATTCTCCAGGAGAAGCTCTACGCCGTCATAATCCAACTCGTTGACCGAACGCTGAAGATTCTTATACAAGGCGTCCTTATCTTTGATGGGGTGATCCAGGCTCATGGCGCCAGGGTGGATGACCACCTTCGGGACACCGACGAAATAGGGCGCCATGCTTCGGGTGAGATTGATGGTCTTTTGCAGCAGTTCGCGCGAGCCGAGGCGCTGACGCTCATCTTGAGAACACAAATCCACCAGCGTGCGATCCCAAAATTCCGGCGCGTGAACCACCAGCTTAAGCGGCTGTGCCGAAGCGGCGCTGAAATCCTCGCCTGAGTATTCTTCATCCAGGTCCTGATCGGTGAAATGGAATTCCAACATGCGCGGTTTGTAGGGCAGCATCTCTTTGAAGTCGCGGAAGCGCACCGTGAAGCCATAATCCATGGGCAAGACGCTTTCCGTGTCCAGCTCGATTTTCACTCCCAGGTCGCGCTCCAGGAAAGGCTCATCCTCCTCGATCACCCGCTCGGCCACGCGCCCTACCAGACGGGTGTAGTTCTGCGGCGACAGGCCTAACGCCGGCCCTTTGACGGTTACCATCTCTGCGGTGATCACTTCTCCAGGCTGGATGCGCCGCGCTGCCACCAGGCTTTTTCCCAGCACCTCGCGATTCAGAATCTCGCCTCTGGAAATGAACTTTTCCTCGCCGGTGCCCAGCGCCAGCGCCACCTGGCGAATATCGCGCACCATTTTCTTGAAACCCTGCGGCTCCAGGCTGGCAGCGTGATCCGGGCCGTCCATGGTGCGATCCAGGGTTAGATGCCGTTCGATGATGCTGGCGCCTAAGGATGCCGCCACGGTAGATACGGCGATGCCGCGCTCGTGACCCGAATAGCCCACCGGCACGCCGAAGCGGCGCAATTTATCCATGAAACGCAAATTGATGTCCTCGAATGCCGCCGGATAGGTGCTGTTGCAGTGCAACAGGGCGAACTCCACGCCGCGTTCCTTCAAAAAGTCCACCGTCAGCTCCACCTCGTGCATGTGCGACATGCCGGTCGAAAGGATCAACGGCTTGCCTTTTTGCGCCAGGTGATCCAACAGCGGCAGGTTGGTCAGGTCGGCGGAAGCGACCTTGTAGGCCGGCACGCCCAGACCTTCCAGAAAATCGGCGCTTTCAGCGTCGAAAGCCGAAGCCAGAAAAGTGATACCGCGTTGCTGACAATGCTCAACGATGCGATAGTAATCCTCGTCGCTCAACTCCACTTGCTGCAAAATGGGCAGCAAGTAGCGCAAGGTCTTCTCGCCGGCGTTGGCGTTCTCCAGATACTTTTTCGCGTATAACTTATCCAGCTTACGCTTTTGGAATTTAACCGCGTCTGCGCCGGCATCCACCGCCACGTCAATTAATTTCAAGGCCAGGTCGAGGAAACCGTTGTGGTTCACGCCAATTTCGGCGATGATGTAAGTGGGCTGCCCATCGCCGACCAGACGGTCTCCGATTTTGATCACGGACATTGAACGCTCCTCATAAAACAGGTGAACAAATAGAGCAACCGTTGGGAGCAGCCATCGGTTGTTACCAGTTTTCTTCGCGAATGTAAAAGCCCAGCGAATCGAAGGTAATCTCCCCGCTTTCCAGCAATCGCTCGGCGCGACGCCAGTCATCAGGGGAATCAATATCAATCCATTCGTCCGGCCCAATGACCAGCGGCAAAATGCGATCTCCAGTCATGGAACCCTTCTCCAGGATGGTGTCTGCCCAGATAGCATCCACATAACCCGTTTGCCAGTACACCTGCGGTAGAAGCTGACGGGGCATATTGTAAGGCTCGGCAAATTCTGTATTCAACAGCGGGCGTAAATACTGATCCTCATCTATGCGCCACATCTTATAGGGGTTTTGAAATGGGACACACACCGAGCGAACCGAATCCGCTTCCGGGTGATCCAGCAGGCGGTAAACCGCTTGATCAATATGCGCCGTCTTGCGTAGCGGAGAAGTGGGGCGCAGTTGCACCACAATTTCCGGGAAATACCCTTCCTCGGCAGAGAGCCAGTCCAACGCATGTTGGAAAACAGGCAAGTCCGGCGTATCATCCTGCGCCAGGGCGGCAGGGCGTAAGAAGGGCACCTCAGCGCCATAGCGCACGGCGATTTCAGCGATCTGCTCATCATCGGTGGAGACGATCACCCGCGTGACCGTCTCTGCCGCCAGGCCAGCAGCGATGCTATAGGCAATTAATGGGTAACCGGCGAAAGGTTGAATGTTTTTGCGCGGGATGCTTTTGGACCCGCCGCGCGCGGGGATTAGAGCCAGAACTTCGGTCATACGGATTTATGAGTTTCCAAAGAACGTTTGCCTGCTACCAGGCGGTCCAGCCGCCATCTACCACCAGATTGGCGCCAGTCATATACGATGAAGCGTCCGAGGCAAGGAAAAGCAACGCCCCATTCATCTCATTTTTCTCAGCCATGCGTCCCAGCACAGCGCGCGCCGAATAGGACCTCACAAAATTCTCATCGTGGCCGTTATACACGCCGCCGGGCGTCAGAGCGTTGACGCGGATGTTTTTCCCGGCGTAATACGCAGCCAAATAACGCGTCAAACCCAGGATGCCAGCCTTGGTCACCGAATAATACACCGGCTTGAATTTCGGCGGTTGACCGGGTTGCTGATACAAGCGCTGATCTGGTCCAACCAAGCCATACATTGAAGAAATATTGATCATCACCCCGCTGCCTTGTTGCAACATCGGCTCAGCCGCAGCCTGACAACACAGGAACGCGCCGGTCAGATTCACCGCCAGCGCTTGATTCCAGGCTTGAAGCGAAAAATCTTCAAACGCCCCGCTGGAAGAGGACGCCTCGGTATGCTGCGGGTCAAACTTCGGGTCTAATGCCGCGCTATTGACCAAAATATCCAGGCGTCCAAAAGCCTGTAAGGCTTGTTGAACCATGCGCCGCGTCGCTTCTGGATCGGTTACATCTACGATTGCAGCCATTGCTGTATGCCCGCTGCGTTGAAGATCTTGCGCCGTCTGCTCAGCCGCCTGGCGGTTGAGATCCGCGACCACCACATGCGCCCCCGCTTCAGCCAATGCACGGCAGAACTCCGTGCCTAACAATCCTGCGCCGCCGGTAATCAGGGCCACGCGGCCGGTTAGGTCAAACAGGCTGGGTAATTTACTCATGGAACTCAGACAAAAAGTGGTTCTAGAGTTTGGCCTTTTCCACCTGTGGCGGGTATTCACTCTTTTCAAACCGCCACAGGTGGGGGATTTAGTGGCTTGGTTTCAACCCAAAAGCCAAACTCGATGGGAAAATCAGGCTTTGGCTGGCTCGGTAACCGGCTCGGCTTCTTCAGGCTGAGCGGCTTCCTTGTTGTTGTTTGAAATGATGGGTTGGATAAAACCGCGCTCTTCCAAGAAAGCGATGATCTTGCGCGCGTTGGTCGCTGCATCTTCATTCACCGTGTCCAGGGTGATCTCCGGGTTCACCGGAGCTTCGTATGGGTCGTCCACGCCGGTAAAGCCGGTGATCTGCCCACGACGGGCACGGGCATACAAACCTTTGACATCGCGCTGCTCGCAGACCTCGATGGGCGTGTCTACGTACACCTCGACAAAGTTCTCGCCGACCATTTTGCGCACTTCGTTGCGGGTGGCGCGGTAAGGGCTGATCGCGGCGCAGATGACGATGCCGCCATGACGGGCGATTTCGCTGGCGACAAAACCGATGCGCAGAATGTTGGTGTCGCGATCCTCGCGCGAGAAACCTAACCCTTTGGACAGGTGCGTGCGCACCACATCGCCGTCCAACAAAGTCACCTGGCGGCCGCGCTCCAACAGCAGCGAGGTCAGGATTTCGGCGGTGGTGGACTTGCCTGAACCGCTCAACCCGGTGAACCAGATGCAGACGCCCTGTTTATGGCGCGGCGGGTACATTTGCTGCAAGATTTCGGCGGTCTCTTTGCGGGTGAACCACTCTGGCAACATACGACCTTTCGCCAGATACTCCTCCCGCACCTGGGTGCCGGAAATGGTGAAGATGCGCGCCCCTTCAGGCACTTTGTTCACTTCTTCATAACGGTCGTCATCCGCCAGATATACCAGTTCTTTAAACTCAATGGGTTTGACGCCAATTTCATCGCCATACTGAGCGGTCATGTACTGCGCTTCGTAGGGACCGTAGAAGGGCTTGCCCTGGCTATCGGTGCCTGGGCCGGCGTGATCGCGGCCGACGATAAAGTGATTCGCACCGTAGTTGCGGCGGATGATGGCGTGCCACAGCGCTTCGCGCGGCCCTGCCATGCGCATCGCCAACGGGAAGAGGCTCAACAAAGTGCGGCTGGAGTCGTAATAGTTTTCCACCAGAGCGCGATAGACGCGCACGCGGGTATAGTGATCCACATCCCCCGGTTTGGTTAAGCCGACCACGGGATGGATCAACAAACTGCCTCCCACCTCGTCGGCGGCGCGTTTGGTCAGTTCTTCATGGATACGGTGGATGGGGTTACGCGTCTGGAATGCAACCACGTTGGGGTTGCCCATCTTTTCGAGTATGGCTCGCACTTCAGCAGGGGTGCGGCGCAAATCCACAAAATCATGATAAACCGGCAGATTGATCACTTTCAGTTCGCCGGAAACGTACACCTTGCCCCAGCGCACCATCTCCGAGACGAGTGGATGTTTGGGGTCCGTAGTCCCCAACACCAACCGCGCTTCGCGTTGCGGATCATAGTGATAGACTTCTTCGATTTGCATAATCGCCAGGGTGTTGTTGCGAGCGTCGCACAGGGTGATGGCTTCTCCCCAACTGGGCAGCGCGCCCTCATCCAGCGGCAATGTGACCGGGATGGGGAAAAGCATCCCGTTTTTCAAGCGCATCTCCGTTAAAACGCGCTCGTAATCCGCTTTACCCATAAAGCGATCCAGGGGAGAAAACGCTCCGGTCGCCAATAACTCCAGGTCGCACAAAGAGCGGGCAGAGATTTGCACCGAGGGCAGCTTGCTGGCGCGCACCAACAGCTCTTGACGTTCCTCGCCACTCGCCATCAGATTGACCAGCTTGCCGCCATAGGGGCTGATCAGGATACCATTGTTGGACTTCTCAGTCATGAACGAACTGTCTCCTTACGTTTCGGTTTTTAGCACAAACGGCTATTATAGCAGCTTTTCAAATGTAGATGAGTTTCGCTTGCGATTGCGAGGCGTGCGCCGCCAAAGCAATGCGTAGCGATTGGATGCCATCCTGCAAAGTGCAACGGGGAATTGCCTCTCCGCGAACGACCTGCAGAAAATGGCGCATCAGTTCCAGGAACATGGTGTTGCGTTCAAAACCCGGCTCAGGTGGATAGGTTTGCCATTCGCCGCTGGCGGCGCGATACAACCGCGCCGCGCCATCGGCGTTATCCCAGCGTAAGACGCCATCCGTACCGATGATCTCCAAATCATGCCTCGGCGGACGCTGGCAATAATCCAAATGCACACTGCCCAGGCAACCATTGGCAAAACGCAACCCGATTTCGGCGGTATCTTCTACATCCAGCTCAAGGTTGCTCAGGTGGGCGGTGAAAGCCCACACCGCGGAGACCTCGCCTAGCAGCCAGCGCAGATAATCCAGCGGGTGGCACAAAGTCAGCACAACGCCGCCGCCCAGGTCACTGCGAGCGCTGTAGCCGCGGCGGTAATCCTCCCAGGGATGCCAGCCGGGCAGATATTCGCCCCAATGGCTGCGCACCGATATGGGGCGACCGATTGCGCCTTCGTCTAACAGACGCTTCACCTGCTGCAAGCCAGGGTGATGACGAAATTGATACCCCACCAACACCTGTCCGCCGCCGTGCTCCAGCGCATTTTGTAATTCGTCCATGCGTTCCAACGAATGCGTAATCGGCTTTTCCAACAGCAAATGGCAGCCAGCCTCCGCCGCCGGTATCGCCACATCCAGGTGGAGCGCTGTCGGGTTGGCGACGATCACCGCCTGTGGTTGATGCGCCAGAGCCGCCTCCAGGTTGCGCTCCACGGTAAAACCCGCCAATTCGTCATCCGCCAAGCTGCTATGACCGGTGCGGTAAAAGAGGATGTCTCGCTCGCCCAAGGCGAGCAGATTGCGAAAATGACGACGACCAATGGAGCCGTAGCCGGCGATCAATATTTTCATGGCGTGGCTTCATACCCCCACGCCAACAACGTCTCATCGGCAAACTGGCGAAACACGCGGCGGTCGCGTTCGGTGAACAACTCGCCCCGCCGGCCCTTCTGCAAAGGCTGAGCCAGTTCTTTGGCCTTCTGCTGTTGCCATTCGGCGTCGGGGTTTTGCGTCATCTCCGCCGTTAATGCCTGGAATGTCTCTGCAGGCGCAGGCGCCGCGCCCAGAAAATCCCACACGCGGCTCATCTCCTGAGCAGGATGTTGAAGCAAATCTTCATAGCGCAATGACAGATACCGTTCGCCGTATAACTCCTTGCCAAGCCGATCCGTTTCATTGACATTGCGCGCCCAACCCTGCGCGGCGCGGCGGATGGCTGCCTCCGTGAAGATAGATCGTTGCCCCTCGAGGAAGGGCAGCGGCTGATGGATGAAGGCTTCGCGTATTTCTCGGTCCTCTCTAGAGAGGCGTTCGGGGAACTCGATAAAGGTCTGAAAGCGATGGGAGATGACCACATCGCGCCCATCGCGCACAATATAGATCAAATAGCCATCTGGATAGACTTTGTGCATCAACCGCACCGCCTCGCCATCCAACAGGCTGCTGGGGCTTTTATCGCCCACGATGCGCTTGCCCTCGCGGCGGGCGTCGCGCTCCAAGATGTAATCCGCCGCGGCGCGCAGCACAACCGGCGAAAGATCGCCGCCGCGGTTCCAGCGATTGCTGCCCCGCGCCAGCCACGCGCCAACTTCTTCGTCGGCTACCAAAGCTTCCAGCAGCGGCGGACGGGTGAAAAAGTGCGCCTGATAATTACAATGCACCTCCGGGTGCAGCCGGATGAGGCGTGCCAACATAGTGGTACCGGAGCGCGCGTGACCAAAAATGAAAAACTTTTCTAACGGAAAAAAGCCTTTAGCTTCCGCCACATCTTCAGGCGTGATCGGTGGAACCGCGCGCCGCGCCGGGCGAGGCGCGTCGCCGCCGCGCAAAACGCGCAGCGCCAGCGATAATCTCTGTCGAAACGAAGATGGCATTATTTCAAGTACTCGGAATGTTTTGCTAATCGTCTAAATCATCGTCTGAGTGCGACGAGGACGGGGAGGGCAACCAACGAGCAAGTCTACGACGCAGAGGCCAGGAGAACGCCCGCCAGCGCGCCGCCAGGCTGGACATCCCGGCAGAGGCAGAGAACAGATAGCCCCAGCGTTTCATGTGCGCCGCGGCGATCAACTCGATCACCGCCGCATCCTGAGCAGAAAGGTTCTCTTTCCAGCGGGCTACGGGCGCGGCGCTGATGGCCTGGAAGCGCTCGGCGAACATGGAGTTGCCCTGCCACTGCGCACCGGCACGGGTGGGCGCGGCCAGCGAAGCGTCCCAATCTATCTGCAAAAACTCGGTCAATTGACGCAAAGTCTCCTGTGGCGCTTGGGTCAGGTCCTCATAGCGCAGGATCAGGTACTTCTCTACGCCAAAGCGCTTCTGGTTTTCGACGCCGGTCCGGGTGGAGCGCCGCCAGTTAGCGGCAAAGAACTCCGCGCTCCAATCCGGGTGTTTGCGCCGATACGAAACGTAATTATCGCGTGGGTCACGCAGGATATGCACGCAGCGCGCCTGCGGCCACCAGGCGAAAATCTGCGCTGCGTAGAATTCGTTGTAAGGCGATTTCTCCACCCAGCCGCGGGTTTGTTCGCTAATTTGCCCACACACCCGGCCATAGGCCAACGCCGCCGCGCTCAGCACATCTCCAGGGTGGCGGCAGCGCTCGGCAACCAGGCGGCGCATCTCCGCCCGCACCTGATCGAAAGGAATTGCTGAATAATCCCGGTCGGGAAAGCCAGCCTGGCTGGGCGGCGGATTGGTTGGATTCCACTGGAAGATATGAATCAGCGTCTCGTCCGCCAGCGACAGAAGCTGCTCGACGTCCAGTCCGGCGGCACGCGGCAAAAATCGGCGAAAGAAGACCGTCTCCTCTGGATAGACCACCAACTGCGGATGCGAGTCGAACACTGCCCGAAGCAGGCTGGTGCCGGCTTTGGGGTGTCCGCAGATAAAGATGGGGCGGTCGCGTAAATCGGCGTTCATCAACGATATAGAATGGCAAAAATACGTCGGTAGATAGCCATCAGGGTGCGCCGTCCGCCAGGGATGCGCAGCAGCCAATGTC
Source organism: Anaerolinea thermophila (assembly GCA_020724505.1). Classification (GTDB taxonomy): domain Bacteria; phylum Chloroflexota; class Anaerolineae; order Anaerolineales; family UBA4823; genus RBG-16-57-11. The sequence continues at coordinate 9,420 of DYGV01000036.1, read as the reverse complement.
GCTTCATCGGGCGGCGCAGCGGAGCAGCCACTTCTGAACCGCCTGCCAGCAAACCTAACGCCCTCGCCTCCTGAGCCATCTGCGGGCTGACGACGTTGCCCAGGTGGCGCGTGTAGCGTTGCGCCGTAGACAAGCGCAGAAAGCCAAGCTCATCCACTGCCTCATCCAGTTCGATCATTGAACCCATCAATTTGCCGGTCCATTCAGGCGGTAGAGCTTTTAAGATGATCTCTTTGCGGCTCACAAACTGGAAATGGTTAGCTGCGCCAATCGCCTCGCAGTAACCACCGTCTTTCTGCTGACGAAAGACCAGATCTAGATGATCGCGCGTGGCTGCCAAATGCGCCTGGGGATCGCGTCCGGTGCTCACCGCCCAATCCGCCTCCCATTCGTCGGGGATACGGCGCACCCGCTCCACGCTCAACCCCGCTGCGCCGCTCACAGCCAGGGCGTCTAGGCTCTTGCGGGCGTGGCCGGCGGCGTTACGCAGCGGCGCGCCGCTGACCATGCCGGCGCGGGGGAAATACTCCAGGATTTCCAAATGCGCTTCCAGCCACCCTGGGTAGAACAGGATGTCGTCATCACTATAGGCGATGATTTCACCAGGCGCAGCCTGAAACAAGATGCGCAAGGCGTCTATTTTGCCGATATTCTTTTGCGAAAGAAGCAAAAAGTTCACCACGCCCTGAGCTTGCATTTGCCGCAAGTAGCTGACGACTTCAGCGCAACTGGCGTTATCAAAGATCATCAGATCGTGCGGCAGCGAGGTGTGCGCAATCAAACTGGCTAGTGAAAGCTTCAAAATCTCCAGGCGCTGCTCGAAATAGCCCGTCAGCTCTGGGATGTATGTGACCATGGTTATCGTCAGGCGCTTGGGTCGTTCTGCGGCGAACTGACCGCGCGCCGGGTTAATGCCAATGCGCGCCATGTTTATCCATAATACCTGCGGCGAAGGCGGCGAAAACGGCGCGCCAGCGCGCCGCGAAAACCACGCAATCCACCCTGCTTAGGCGTCAACCAGCGTTCGACGGCGCGCGCCGCACGCATGGGGGGCAACCGAGCGCGGCGCACCCGTCCATTTACCAGTTCTCGATTGGCGTCCAACACCATATACATCGTAGAAAAGCCGCCGGCTAATGCCATATTCCGCTGGCTTTCATCCAGGTTGTAGTGCGGCTGACCGCCGGGCAAATGGCTGTAATCGTGGGTTTGGTGAATAATCATCACCTCCTGCGTCCCGTCAATCACCGCCCACCCCATTCTACGCGCATGATAGATCATCCAGTTATCCCAACCGGCACGACCCACCGCGAAATCGGGCATCTCCTGAAAGGCGTAGCGCGGAAAAACAAAATAATCGCTGCCCGCCGGACGGTGCAGACGGCCGCGCTGGAGCGCCTCCTGGCGCAAACGTTCCGGCCAGCCCTCCGAGAAATCTAATGGTTGGGTCACATCTAAATCCCAGCGTTGACCGAGCAACAAAAAGGGGCTGTTCACCTGCGCCGCCACCCGTTGCGTAGCCTGGAGGATATCCGGCAGCAGCAAAATGTCGCCGTTCACAAACGCCAGGTAAGGGCTATCGCCAGCCTGCCGCGCCAGCCCAAAAATCGAGCTGATCAGCGGCGTGCCGGAGTCGTTGCGCTGCACGTCCGGCAGAAGAGCGACGCCATATTCAGCCGCTACTTCCGCCAGACCCGCCTCCTGGCCGATCAGCAAAACATCTACCTGCGGGCCGAGGCGCATCCAAGATTGGATGGCGTTGCGTTGGATCAGGTTGATATGAGGATCGGTGAACGGTTTCGGCGCTGAAAATACAGTGAGATAGGTCATTGATCTACATCCAGCCAGCACTCAAACTCTGCGTCGCCGAAGCTAACGACCATTGCGGTTGTCCACCTGACGGTAATCTTTATGGGGCACATTGGCGTTGATCTGCGCCAGCTCCGGCTGGCGCTGGAACAACGCCAGTGTCTCCAACCAGGTGAAATGATCCCGACCTTGAAAGTGTGCGAAAATTTGCCGTAACAATTCTAAATCCTCTTGCGTGTCCACCGTCCAGCGCAGCGCGCCGTAATCCTCAGGGTGATTGACCAGCAGGATGCGAAAGCGCTCCTGATGATCGTAGAAAAACGGCATTACATGCTCGCGCTGGTGCGGCTCTTTCGCCTCCTGCCAGGCGATCTCCAGCGCTTGAAAACTGCACACCTCAGTATCCAACCCAATCGGATAGGTGCGCCCCCAGGGAGGTGGCAAGCGATTTGCGGCAAAATCGTAAGGAAACGGCGTTTCATCCCTGGCGACAATCCTGCCCGACGCGGATGAAACCGCTGGCAGCATGCCATTGGTCAACCAATACGGCTGCGGCGGGATACGCCCCAAAAAGGCTTCCACCGTCAGATCCACCAACGCCGGGTCAATCAGCGGGCAATCCGCCGTGATGCGCACGATCACCTGCGCCCCAAAGTGGCGGGCGGTCTGATAATAACGATCCAGCACATCCTGCAGGCTGCCGCGGTAATAATCCACGCCATTCGCCCGGCAAAACTCAACGATCGGGTCATCGGCTGGCTCATCGGTAGTGGCAACCACCAGTCGCTCGATCGTCTTCGCCTGGCGCGTACGTTCGATTACGCGCTGCAACATCGGCTTTCCGGCGATCTCTAACAACACCTTACCCGGCAGACGCGATGAACTCATGCGCGCTTGAACAATGGCGACGATTTCAGGGGAGGTCATAGAGTTTTCAGGGCAAGTTGATAGGCGCGCAGCAACTGAGGAAAGTTTTGATTCCAGTCTGCGCGGGCTTCGGCGGTGCGGCGGGCGGCTGCGCCCATTCGCGGCAATTCGCTACGCTGCTCTACCGCGTGTAAGATCGCCTGCGCCAGGGCGTTCGCGTCGCCGGGAGGGAATAGCCATCCATTCTCGCCCGGCGTCACCCACTCGCGGTTGCCGGGGATGTCAGAAACCAGCGCCGGACAGCCGCAGGCCATTGCCTCCAGCAATGAGATGGAAGCACCGTCGCTGTAACTGGCGGAGAGATATAGATCGGCGGAGCGATAGTAGCGCGGCAGGTCCGCATAGCCAATCTGCCCCGGCGTCAACACGCGGTGGACGTTTGCTTGATCATCCTGGGGGAGTTTTTCGACGGCGCTCAAAATCTGCCGCAGCCTGCCCGCTTGCGAGCCATTGCCCAACATCACCAGGCGCAGCTCAGGGCGCTGCTGCGCCGCCAAGACGAATGCCCGGGCAATGGTCTCCACGCCATACAAGGCCTCCCAACTACGCGTGGAAAGCAGCGTGAAGGGCGCAGATGAGGCCTCCGCCCCCTCAGAGGGAGGGCAACCACGCCCGGCCGGAGAGAAATGTTCCAGGTCAATGCCCCAGGGGAAAGTCACAATACGTTCCTCCGGCATACCATGAGAGATGGCCAGGCGGCGGATGATCTGGCTGTCGCCCACCAAGACGGCGCTGCGCCGCAGGGTATAGCGGGTCGCCCAGCGCCAGGCGGCGTTGCGCTGCGCGTCGTGGATCAGGTCATAGCCCCAGGACATGCTCACCAGGGGGCGGAAACCGCTCAAAGCCACCAGAAACGCCGAACGCTGCAGCGGACCGGCATGAACCAGATCGGGCTTGAGGCGACGCAAGACGCGCTTCAAATCGAACAACAAGCGTGGCCCGTCCTGAAGGCGGGCTGTGGACCGGCCGCCGCTCCAGGGGATGATCTCGATCTGCGACGGCAGCGGGCGGTCTTCCACTTGAGGGTCGCGCCGTTCCAGGCGCAGAAAATAAACCCGATGCTCTGTCCTGGCCAGCGCGGCGAGAAAGCGATGATCGTGTGGGGTGTAATCGCGGGAAAAATAGAGCAGCTTCAAGGGTTTTTACGCGCCCAAATCCGTCCAACGCAGCTCTTTGCCATAGGGAAGATCATGCAAAGCTTTGGTTCCGATCACCGCCTCAATTTCGTGGGGCTTGATCGCACCTGGCGTGGCGGGGCGCAGCACGTCAATCATATCTCGCGTGAATACTTCGCCAGCCTTGATGTCGCGGGCGGCGCGCAAACAACGCCGCTGCACGATGGCGGTTTCGCGCTCGTTATCGGCGATGAATTTATCTGCCGAACCCAGGGCGCGCTCCAGCAGGCGGGTTTCCTCGACCATCTTCGCCCAGTTATCGGGATTCATGGCGAATTTGTGATCTGGCCCCTCGCGCTCGTTGCTATCGGTGAAATGGCGTTCGATCACCCGCGCCCCCAGCGTCACCGCGCCCAACACCGGCGCCAGGGCATGCGTGTGGTCGGATAAGCCCAGGATGACGTTCGGGAACATGACGGCGTAGGTTTTCAGCACGTTGATGTGCAGATGATCGTAATTATCCGGGCTGGCGGTGTAGTTGGTGTTGCACTGCATCAATACCAGTTGAGGATTGATTTTCAGGATGGCATGTACCGCGCGCTGCACCTCGCCGATGGTGGAAGCGCCGGTGGCGACAAAGAACGGCTTGCCCTTACGCGCCATGCGTTCCAGCGCCTCGATCCAGTCAATCTCGCCCGATCCGGCCTTATACATCTCCACGTATGGATCCAGCATGTCAATGGCTTCAAAATCATAGGGGGCGGAAAAATAATCAATGCCCACCGCTTGGCATTCTTCCTTCAAGACACTGGTCCACTCGAAGGGGATGGAGGCTTCTTGATAGACCTGAAAGACGGATTTCTTCCAACTGGCCTGATGAGAAACCTGACCGCCCAGAGAGCGAAAACCGTAATCCGAAACGATCTGCGGGGCGCGAAAGTTTTGGAACTTGGCAGCATCCGCTCCGGCTTCTTTGGCCAGGCGGATGAGCATTTTCGCCCGCTGCAAATCGCCATCGTGATTGGCGGCGATGTCGGCGATAAAGTAAGTGGGGTGGTTCAAGCCAATTTTGCGAGAGCCAATTTGAATTTCCATAGACATGGACTCCTGACAGACGTTTATGGTTGGATCATGCGCGCCAGTTTCTGTGGATAACCCTGTTGATAAAGGGTGTAAAACCGCTCTAATCCGGTGGACAAATTGGGGACAGGCTCGCCCAAAGCGTGGATGAGTTTATCCGTGCGCAAGGTCAGGTTTGGCGAGCGGACGGCTTTCAGACCGCCATCCTGCACCGAAGTGGGGATCACCAGTTTTTCATCGAAGCCAAAAGAGCGCGCCACCCGCCGGCCGAATTCGTACTTGCTGATGCACTCGCTCCCCACCACGTGATACAGACCGCTCAAGCCGGCAGCCAGCATCTTCACCAGCAGACGGCCCAGGTCATTGGCCAGCAGTGGACAGAAGTACACATCGGTGAAGCCCATGGCCGGCTGGCCGGCGCTGAGCTTGTTGAAGAAAAACTCTGCCAGGCTACGCTTGCCGGATAGGCTCCAACCGAACAGGTTAACACGCGCCACGATGGCGTCCGGGTTTGCCGCCAGCACCTGTCGCTCGCCGTCCAGCTTTGTGCGGGCGTACACGCTCAACGGGTTGGGGAGGTCATCTTCCGTATAATTTCCGCGTTGGCCATCAAACACCGCGTCCGTCGAAACGTGAATCAGGCGCGCTCCGCCCCTGGCGACATATTCGGCCAGTAAACGAGGAATTTCGCTATTCAGTTGTTGCGCCTGCGCTGGATCAGCCTCGCAGGCATCCACATTGGCCTGCGCCGCGCAGTGGATCACCCAATCTGGTTGAGTCTCATCCAACAGACGCTGCACAGCGCCGGGCGCCAACAGGTCGGCCTGAACAACGGTAAACTCCTCTGCGCGTAACGCATTGCGATTCACCTGCCCAATCACCGTATGTTCGGCGGCGATTTCTAAGGCAGTGTTCAGACCGAGCAGGCCGCTGGCGCCTGTAATCAGGATGCGGCGTTTCCGCACGACCTGCCCTCCGATCAACGCCTCAAGCTTGTTTGGGAAAAGAAAAGCGACAAGCTCGAGGCGCGAACTTTATGGAGCGTAAATCATTTCAAGGTTCCGAAATACCATTGCCCTCGAAAGCTATTTTCTCAAAAGGGGCAATAAATTCACGAATCTGTTCTACAGTCAACCACTGCGGGTTGGTCTCACTGGTATAGCGAAAACCGTCCGGCAAGGGACGCCCCTGATTCTGCCAGTCATAGCCGAACCACAGCGCAGAAGAGGGCTGAACAATAAACATATCTTCCAGTTCTACTGTGGCGCGCGCTTCATCTTCGTTAATCAGCACTTCATGGAGTTTCTCCCCTGGGCGAATGCCCACCACCTCCAATTCGGCGTCTGGAGCGATCACTTTTGCCAGGTCAACGATGCGCGTGGAGGGGATCTTAGGCACAAACACCTCGCCGCCGCGCATCTGTTCGGTGCAGCGGATCACGAATCGCACCCCTTGTTCCAGGGTCAGCCAGAAGCGCGTCATGCGGGCGTCGGTGATGGTCAACTTGCCGTTTTGCCTCTGGCGGATAAAGAGCGGCACCACGCTGCCGCGGCTGCCCACCACATTGCCATAACGCACACAGCTAAACCGCGTCACCGTGCCGGCGGCGTAGGCGTTGCTCTGCACAAAGAGCTTCTCGGCAGCCAGTTTGGTGGCGCCATACAGATTCACCGGGCTGACGGCTTTGTCGGTGCTTAATGCCATGACCTTCTCCACGCCAGCGTCCAGCGCAGCTTCGATGACATTGCTGCTACCCAGGATATTGGTCTTAATTGCCTCCATCGGGTTATATTCGCAGGCTGGCACCTGTTTGAGCGCCGCCGCATGAATGACGATGTTCACCCCGTGCATGGCGCGCCGCAGACGATCCTGGTCGCGCACATCGCCAATGAAATAGCGCAATCGCGGGCCGTCAAAGCCGCTCATGCGCATTTCATGCTGCTTGAGTTCATCGCGGCTGAAGACGATCACTTTCGCCGGCTGATACTCCTCGAGCATAATTTGGATAAATTTCTTGCCGAACGAACCAGTGCCGCCAGTGACCAGCACCACCTTCTCTTTCCAGTTCATGGGATGCTATCTGCCTCCTCAGGTTTTTGGATGACGATCAGTGGATATTTCCCGTGCTCGCCAAAGTAACGTGGGTATCGCTCCTCCAAAGCATAGAGCCAGCGCAACAACGCACGCCCGCCCAGGCGTGGGTGGATCAGCGCCCGCATAAAACGCACTGTCACGCTGCGCCAGACCAATATCTCTACCGGCATATAGTGACCAACATCTCTCTTCACCCATTCAGCGTCATGCTTGCTGGTGAAAGTGCCTTTGGGGGTGCCGCCTGTCTTGCCCCGTCCAGCTTTCCTTTGGCCGGCGGCATCGTTGGTCTCATCAACGGACTCTTCCACCGTCCAACCCAGGCGCGCAAAAACGTGGCGAAGGCGGTTGGCGAAGCGAATCAATGGCTCGAAATAATTTACCCAGCGCGAGGCAGACCAGCCATTAACCACCACGGCTTTCTTCCCCTGCGCCAATACACGATACAGTTCGCGGAAAGCGCGCAGGTGTTCCTCCTCCGGTAGATGGTGAATGGTGTGCAGCGAAACCACCCCATCAAATACTTCTGCCTTGAACGGCAGGTTGGCGACATCTGCTACCACATACAGGCCTCGATCGCCCAGGCGCTTGCGCGCCTCTTGCAGTGCAGTGAGTGAAATATCGGCGCAGACGCGATACTGATAGTCGCGCGAATACTCCAGATATTCCGGATATTGCACCGGCCCGGAACCGGCGTCTAACAGAAAGCGGCCGCTAGGAGAGAGATGCCGCATCACGCGCAGGTGGCACTCGTGGATGTACTGCCGGGAGACCGGTCGCAAATCTTCGTAACGGGCGTTTTGATAAACATCCGCGCCGACCAGCTTCCAACCCACTTGATCGTAGAATTGTTTGACCTCTTGTTTAACCTCGCTCATAACACCTCATGCCGCCTCCGCGTGCCAGTTGCGCGGCTCGCCCGCCAGCCAACGAAATGTCTGATCGAAATGCTGCTGACCTTCGGGCGATACCACCTTCTCCAGCGGCCAGGTTTCAAGATCGTCCCAGAGATGAAGCATGTGCCAGGGGAAGGGGGAGGGATAATCAAAGAAAAAGTGATAGGCGTATTTCCAGGCAAGCTCGACCTGTGGGCGAGATGGGCGGCTGCCCTGCGGATCCGCAAGGGCGCGATCTATCATCTGAAAGTAGTCTTCCCAACTATTCGGGTCGAGGGTAAACCCCTTGCCGCGATAGTGCGTCTTGCCGGCCACGATGACCGGCGCCCCGCTCATCGCCATCTCCATGCCCACCGTGGTGGTGTACACCAATCCCAGGTCGGCGACCTGGATCAAATCATAGGTGTTGATTGGATCCAACGCTTTCACCAGATGGACATGCGATGGAATGTGCGGTAGAGCGTTCTGTACGACCTGCGCCACCGAAGGCCCCTTGAGATACCGCTCGCCGGGGTGAATGCGCACCACCAGTTGCACATCGGAGCGTTGCGCCAGATATTTCACCGTGCGCTCCAGCCAATCGGTCATGTTCTGGCTGAAAATCTGGCGACCCAAGGTGAGACTATCGCCAATGACGTTGGCAGCCAATAGCACCACCGGACGCTCATCCAGCCCCAAAGTTTGGCGCGCCTGCTCCCCGCCCTGGCTGGGCAAGCCTTGCCACAGGCGAGAGAAGTTCTCCCACAATTGACCATTCTGGCGCGAGGCGTACAGGGCGCGGATCTGCTCCCACTGGCTTTCCGTCAGCGGCTGTCCCTGGCGCGCCTGCCACAACCCGTCCGTGTTTTGGAGCATCACTTCGTCATTCTGAGCAAACCAGATGCGGCCGCGCTGCTCGCCAAATTCATACGTTACCACAGGGATCTGCACCGCCCGCGCGACCTGATAAACGGCGCCCATCTCTAGGATGCTGCCATTGGGGGTGATGATCAAATCCGGGCGTTGGCCCGCCCCGCTATCTTGCATCCATCCCAACGCCGCCGCAGCGGCCTGCAGGTTGCGTTCCAAACGCAGACGATAAAATCGCGCTGCATCGCTATCGGCGTCATCCAGGTCCACCGCTTCGATTTGCAAGGTGTATTGAGTGTCGCGAATGGATACCTGATGCAGCGCCTGCATCAAAGCCGGCGTCAACGCGCGTCCCATCACCGGACGTACATCTAACAATGAGACTGCATTCATTGCCGGCTGGGCTAGCTCCAGCACGCTGCGGGCGTAAGCATTTTGCCGCCGAACGTCGAAACGCTGCAATGGCCGGCGGAAATTGGGGTAGGGCAAATAAGCCAACGTCACCCGATGTCCCAGCCCTGCCAGCGCCATGCCCAACAACGCAGTATGCTCAATCCAATAGCGCAGCGCGGCAAAGATCAAGATGTGCCGCCGTTGATTTACTGGAAGCGGCGAGGTTCGCGCTGCTTGCTGCGCCAGCGTCTGCCACTCCG
>DYGV01000035.1:21530-30310 GCA_020724505.1 Anaerolinea thermophila | reverse complement strand
ATCGCCTCTTGTTGCGCTATGTCAACGCTGGCTTGCAAACCCATACTATGGCGCTCTTGGGCGGTTATCAAAAATTTCTCGCCCTGGGCGGCGCGGAGCTGCCCTTCTATCGCAACCTGGTCAGCGAGGAACTGGGTCCCGGCCAATCTGCCGACGCCCTGGTGACCATCCCCGCCTCGGCGCCGCCGGGCATGCGCTACCCCTTGTACGAAGCCAGCATGTTGTTGCACAACAACGGCGCGCCCGGCTTTGGCGGCATGATTACCTTTCTGACTATCCCTGCCGGTCCGGGGAATGGCGACACGCAAGGTCCCTCCGCCAGCGGCATCAGCCTCTCACCCAATCCTGCCAACGGCGCAGTAGATGTCGCTATCTCTGCGACCCTCAGCGATGCTGCCTCAGGCGGCTCGAACATCCAGGCGGCGGAGTTCTTTATTGACGCAACTGGCGCCAGCGGCAGCGGCTTCGCCATGTCGGCAGTGGATCAGGATGGCTTCAACTCCTCCATCGAAGCCGTGAGTGGCCTCATCTCGACTTCTACCCTGGCGGGTTTGAGCAGCGGGAACCACACCCTCTACATTCACGGGCAAGATTCTGCCGGCAATTGGGGATCTTTCAATGTGGCTGTGCTCAATCTCGATAAGACCGGCCCAACTAGCCGCGCCATCGTCCTGACGCCGGGTGCATCCAATGGCAGCCTGGATATCGCCATCCAGGCAACCGGCGACGATAGCGCTTCCGGCAACGGCGAGCAAAGCAGCTCATTGATCCGCTACCTGCGCCAAAACCCGAAACTTGGCTTGGTGCCCATTGTCGTCTTGGATGTTGAGCCCCGTCACTTATTCTACCTGGAGGAAATTCCGGTTGTTCCAGCCGAGCAACTCCTCTTTGACGCCAGTTACCAGAATGCTCTTGGGATAGATACCGCCATCGTTGTCTCAACCGGAGTGCCCGAAGACTGGATGTCCAGGCTCACCCGTTATCAGGGCGGAAACTTCCGTCGCCTGATCATCGTGCCTGGCCTAGATCGCGTCAGCAATCTGAGTCTTACCTCGCTCAATTTAGGCGGCATCCTGAGCTTTGAGTTGCAGCACAATCTGCTCAATGAGAAAGAGCAAACCCTCAAGCGTTTCCTTGACCTGGCACTCACAATAGTCGGCGGGCTGCTCATCTCCCCCTTCTTGCTCCTTATCGCTGTTCTTATCAAACTAGACTCCAAAGGTCCCGTTCTCTACGGACATACCCGCCTCGGCCTCAACGGTCGAAAGTTCAAAGTGTGGAAATTCCGCACTATGTTCCCTAACGCCGATCAGGTGTTGGAGGACTATCTTCAGGCACACCCAGAACTGCGCCAGGAATGGGATAGCCTCCACAAGCTAAAAGACGACCCGCGGGTAACTCGCGTCGGCAGATTCCTGCGCAAATACAGCCTCGACGAATTCCCGCAGCTTTGGAATGTGCTGAGAGGCGAAATGAGCCTCGTTGGCCCCCGTCCCATCGTCGAAGACGAAATTTGCCGCTACGACGACTGCTATGAATTCTACACCCAGGTCAAGCCCGGCATCACCGGCATGTGGCAGATCTCCGGTCGCAACGACACCACCTACGAAGAACGCGTCCGCCTGGATGAATTCTACGTCCGCAACTGGTCCGTCTGGCTCGACATCGTCATCCTTGCTCGCACTGTCTGGGTTGTCCTTCGCCCTCGCGGCGCTTACTAGCCGCCCCTCTCCCTCCCCAGTAATGCGGCTTTCAAGCCATCCCCTCCCCCAGTAACGTAGCATTCAAGCCGTCCCTCTCCCCTCGCCGGCGGAGCTTGCTGAAGCCCACCCGAGATGTTGGGTAAGGGCGCTCCTGCCATGTCCACTACTCGCCTCGCCTCCCTCCTCTCCCTCCTCGAACTTGCCCTCGTCGCCGCCCTCGCCCTCCTCGCCGTGCTCAGCGAGCGCCTCCTGCCCGTCGCCGTCGTGGTCGCCCTCCTCTTTTGGCCCCTGCGCTGGGCGCTCGCCAGACGCCCCACCCTGCCCACCCCGGCCAACGGCTTCATCCTCATCCTTTTGCTCATGCTCCCCATCTCCCTCTGGGCTTCCCCCCTCCCCGAAAAGACCCTCCTCCAGGCGCTCCGCCTGCTGACGGGCATCCTCCTCTTCTACGCCCTGCTCAACGGCCTCACATCCCCTGCGCGCTTGCTGGCTGCCTGCTGGGCTGCCGCCGGACTGGGTCTGCTTCTCAGCCTAGCCGCCCTCGTCAGCGTCAACTGGCCGCAAGGCAAGCTCCCCTTCATCCCCGCCAGCTTGATTGCCCTCTTCCCCCGCCAGGTTAGCGACGCCGTCCACGCCAATGTCATGGCCGGGGCGCTCGCCCTCCTGCTACCTTTCCCATTAGCTGCCCTCCTCTGGAACCTCTCCCCGCTTCGCTCCTGGCTCATCGCCCTCCCCATACGCCTCGCCGCCCTGTTCATCGCCGCCGGCATCGCTGCTGTGCTGCTGCTCACCCAATCCCGCGGCGGCTACCTGGCAGCCCTCGCTGCCCTCATTGTCCTGCTCAGCCTGCGCTTAAGGCGCTGGGGCTGGCTCGTCCCCCTGGCCTGCGTTGCCCTCAGCGCCTATCTCCTCTGGCGCTATCCCAATGCCATCGAACTCCTGGCTTCCAGCGGAGCTGCCAGCTCCCTCGAAGTGCGCCGAGAGATCTGGTCGCGCGCACTCTACATGATCCAGGATTTCCCCCTCACCGGGGTTGGCATGGGCCTCTTCACCGAAGTCGCCGACGCCCTCTACCCCTTCTTCCTCTCAGAGCCTGGCGCTGTCTCTCACGCCCACAACCTCCTCCTCCAAATCGCCGTTGACCTGGGCCTGCCCGGATTGATCGCCTGGCTGGCGCTGCTGATCGTGGTCATCGCCAATGCCTGGCGCGCCTATCGCCGCGGCCGCGCCGCCGCTCCGTATCTGTCTAGCGTCGGCGCTGCCCTGCTCTCCGCCCTTACCGCCTTGCTTGTCCATGGCCTCTTCGACGCCGTATCCTGGGGGTTGCGCCCCGCCGTCATCACCTGGGGGCTATTCGGAATGGCCCTCGCCGCGGGTCGCCTCGCTTCGCTTCCTGTCTCGCAGGGCCTGCAGCCCACCATGACCTCGCTCTTGGTCGGCCCCTCCTCATGACCCGCTTACTTTTGTGGTACACTTTTAACCAAAAGGGTTATTATATACAATGGATTACAACAACAATAACACTGAAGAAATCATAGCTACCCAAGAGCTAGAAACCATTGACATCCGCCAGTATCTATGGCTCCTCTGGCGTTACCTCTGGCTGATCGTCCTAGCAGGCGTGCTTGGCGCCGGGGTTGCCTACTATGTCAGCGTGAGCCAGATCCCTATCTACCAATCCACCACCACCGTCTTGATCAACGAGAGCGCCGCCAAAAACGCCGTCACCGACTACACCACCATCCTCGCCAGCGAACGCCTGACGAAGACCTATTCCGAAATGCTGGTCAAGATGCCGGTGATGGAGGAAGTAATCCGTCGGCTGAACCTCAAGATCCTGCCGGATGACCTGCTGAAGCGCGTCGAAGCGCAACCGGTGCGCGACACGCAATTGGTCAAGATCAGCGTTGAAGACCCTAACCCCTACCTGGCGGCAGCTATCGCCAACACCCTGGTTGAAGTGTTCTCCGACCAGATCAAAGAATTGCAAACCTCCCGCTTCAGCGAGTCGAAAGCCAACCTGCAAGAGCAGATCTTCGCCATGGAAGCCCAAATCAACCAGGCTTCCCAAGAACTGGCAAAGCTGAAAGAGCAGGGGGCATCCGGCGCAGACGCCCTCGAAGCCCGTCTGGCTCAATATCAGCAAATCTACGCCTCGTTGGTCACCAATTTCGAGCAGATCCGCCTGGCCGAAGCGCAAAGCGCTACCAACATCATCCAGGTAGAACCAGCCAGAGCCGATCTGGTGCCTGTGCGCCCGCAAGTGTTGCGCAATACCCTGCTGGCTGGCTTTGTCGCCGTCATCCTCGCCATCGGCCTGGTCTTCTTGTTCGAATACCTGGATGATACCGTCAAAGACCCCGACCAGATCATCCGCGCTACGGAGTTGCCCATCTTAGCGACAATTGGAAGGATCAACGCCGAAAAACCCGGCTTGGTTGCTCAATTCGACCCCCTATCACCAATTGCCGAGTCTTTTCGCCGCTTGCGCACCAACATCCGCTACTCTGCGGTAGATGAACCTGTTCGCCGTTTGCTCATCACCAGCCCCACGCCTAAGGAAGGCAAAACCACGGTTGCCACAAACCTTGCTGTAATCCTCGCCCAGGATGGCCTGCGTACTATCCTAATTGACGGCGACCTGCGCCGCCCCACCATACAGAAATTATTCCGCAGCAAGATCGATTCGGGGCTATCCACCCTGTTCGTTCATCCAGAGCTAAGTGTGGATCTGGTGCTCAAGCCCACCAATATCGTTGGGTTTCAGGTGCTGCCTTGTGGCGAGCGGCCGCCGAACCCGGCTGAGCTGCTCGGCTCCAAACGCATGTCCGAGATTTTGTCCCAGGCAGATGCCATCGCAGATATGGTGGTGATCGATTCCCCGCCTGTACTCTCGGTCATTGACGCCGCGGTGCTGGCGACTTTGGATACCGGTGTTTTGATCGTCATCCAACCTGGCGCAACCAAACAGCGTGACCTGATGCAAACTGTTGAACAATTGCGTCGTGTGAAGGCGAAGATCCTGGGTCTTGTACTGGTGGATATAAAAGCAGGTTATGCACGCTATTACCGCTCGTATTACAGCTACGATTATTACTACGAATATATTTCAGAAGAAAAGAAAACCACCCCTCGCAAGCGCCTCCAAGAAGCTGTCCCCCAGTTATTGGCTGGCGTGCGCGATGAAACCCAATCAAAATAAACTTCTGTAATAACGCACCCGGTGCTATTTCTCTAGAAAACAGGGTCGCCTCATTTACTTGTTGGGGCGACCCCGTTTTTATTTATCCTTCCAACGATGGGGAGATCTCTATCCCAGGCGTCTTGAATTTGCGCCAGACGAGCAACGCAGCGATCAGTGTAGCCCCGGCGGTGATCGCAAACGGTAGTTGCGGGCTGATGCGTTCCCACAAGAAGCCGCCTACCCAGGGCGCCGGGAAGGATAAAATTCCTAAGCTGGTTGAAAATAGTCCGAACACCAGCCCACGCATCTTTTCAGGCGCGGCCTTGGAAACCAGCGACTCATAAGCCGGATGCATGGTTCCTATTCCAATGCCAAAGATCAGCACAGAGATGGCAAATTCCGCAAAGTTATGCGACCGTAAAAACAGCGTCAGGCCGATGGATTCCAAGATAAAACCGCTAAAGATGGTTATTCGTTCGCCCCAATTATCAGCCAGCCAGCCCGCCAGGAGCATGGCGCCCATGATAGCTGTCGAACTGATCGCCTTCATCCATCCCACTTGTTCCAGGCTCAACCCGCCCACCTGGGCGAGAAACAATGGCTCTAGCTCTGAGGATAGCCTGAAAGCGATGTCCTGCACCCCGTCGGTGACCAGGATCCAGGTCAGCAATCCGCCGGCAGCGAGCATACCAAACAACGTGGTCAGATTGTTCAAAAAAGACCCCAAAGAAACTGCACCGATTGTGCTAGTTGCGTTGAATTGACTAGCGCGCGCCATCCACACCCGCAACAGCGACGCGCAAGTGTATAGCCCGAAAGCCACAATCAGCATAACTTTGAAACCGTACCGCTGTGCCAAAAAGCCGCCTAACGGCGGACCAACCACCCCAACTACCATATACAGGCTCTGAACGACGCTGAAAACTCTGGCGCGGTTTACTTGGCTGGATTGCTCTGCAATGAAGGCGCTAAAACTGGGCCCCACCACCGATCCAGAGATATATTCCAGGGCAAGCGCTAGCATCATCCACTGCCAGGTGGGCGCCAGCACAAATCCAAGATAGCCAAAACTGGCGCATACGCTGGCAATGGCAATCATGCGTAAGCGTCCAATCGTATCGCTAAGCCAGCCTCCCAAAATTTGTAGCGCCAGCGGTACAATGGATGCTGCCGAGAACACCAGCCCGATTTGAGCGGCGTTCGCCCCCAGCTCGGCCAGGTAAACTGCTAACAAAGTGAAAACCATGTTGCTGGCGATATTCGCCAGGATCATGCCAAGCATGAACCAGCGCAAAGTTGTGTTAAGCAGTGGAGCGCGTGGGCTACGCATAGATAGATCCTAAGATGGGTTTGCCTGCAAAATTGAAAAGCAACCTCCGCTCAGGATCATGTTCACACAAAGAGTAGGGGATTTTTTACGTAATTGTAGATATACAATTCCCGTCTCAAATCCGGCGTGGTGATTGCGGGGTTAAATTTCCCTGAACCCCACGCTAACTTTGCCGTCAATCTCCAGCGTTGGATAGGCTGCGACGAAATCTGGACAGCTTTGGGCGTCGCAATCTACAAAGTTAAACGGGATGCCCTTATGAGCCAGATGTTTGAGCTGTTTCTGCGTCCAACCGCAATTTTTAACGCCGTAAACAGTGATGGAACCGGCGTGTAGATTCGTGCGTACTCTCATGCGTTTCTCCTGCTGGTTATTATCCTTTTTGGTCTGTACTAAACTGTACGCTCTATGCTCAGAGAATAGGTCGCTAATTCGTCACCAGGGATATTATCATAGAAAGGATCACAATGATCCCAATGGTAATAAAAATGATTTGTTGGATGCGCAGATTGCGTAGTTCGCGCCGGGTGCGAGTGCTCTTTCTGTTCGACATCTTCGCCTCTCTATAACGCTGCGTTCGAATTTCCGTTGTTTCTAATCCAAATTTGACTTGATGGCCTCTGCCAGAGACGGATTGATTCCTGGCAAGGTAGCAAGTTGCTCCACAGAAGCCTCTTTGATCGCTTCAATTGAGCCAAAATGTTCAAGCAACGCTTTTCGCCGCCGTGGGCCAATGCCAGGGATCGAATCTAGTCGCGAAGCCAGGCCGGCTTTGGCGCGGCGGTTGCGATGGGCAGTAATGGCAAAGCGATGCGCCTCATCGCGTATTCTCTGCACCAGGAACAATCCTTCAGAATTGCGCGGAAGCAGGATGGCGCTCGGACGATCGGGCAAAAACAGTTCCTCATTTTGCTTCGCCAAACCGGCTACTGGCAATTTACCCGCTAAACCAAAGCGCTCCAATACGGCTACTGCTCGGCCAAGCTGGCCTTTGCCGCCGTCCACAATCAACAGATCCGGCAGCATGGAAAACGCCAGATCTACCTTTTTCCCTGGCATGTCACCCATTTCCTGTGCTGCCTTCCAGCGGTTGAAACGTCGCATCAGGACTTCTTCCATGCTGGCAAAGTCATCCGGCCCGCTGACGCTGCGGATGTTGAACCGTCGGTAGAGGCTCTTCTTGGGCACACCTTGTTCAAATACCACCATGCTACCCACCGCCGCCGTTCCCTGAGTGTTAGAAATATCATAACACTCGATGCGTCCCAACGGCTGCCCAATGCCAAGCGCCTGCTGCAACTCCGCCAGCGCCATCTCCTGGCGGTGGCGATCCGTCTGCCATTGGGCTTGCAAGGCGCGCAGCGTCTCGGCAGCGTTCTCCGCCGCCATGCGGATCAATTCCTGCTGCGGACCCTCGCGCGGCACAAGAATTTCCACACATTGGTCTTCCCGCCGCTGGCTGAGCCATTGACGAATAATGTTCGCCTCTTCCACCTCTTGGGGCAGCAAAACCTGCGCCGGCACGATGGATGCCTGATCGTAAAATTGCTTGATAAACTCTGCCATCACATTGGCTTCGCTGCTCTCGCTGGCGCCTTCCAGCAGGAAGTAGTCGCGACCGATCAGCTTTCCACCGCGAATGAAGAAAACTTGCACACAGGCATCGCCATCCGAACGCGCCAATGCTAGGACATCCGAATCTACATAGTCGCTAGAGACCACTTTCTGGCGTTCAACCACCACTTCGATGGCGCGAATCTGATCGCGTAAAGCCGCCGCCCGCTCGTAGCGCAATTCATTGGCAGCCTGTTCCATTTCCTGGCGCAGCCGAGAGACAATCGCCTCCGTGCGACCCTCCAGGAAGCTGCATAAATCAGCGATCATCTGGCGATAGTGGGTCTGATCAATTTTGCCAATGCATGGCGCACTGCACAATTTAATATCATAATACAGGCAAGCGCGCTCGTCCTGACCGGTGATCGCGCGATCGCAAGTGAGGAAGGGAAAGATGCGTCGCAAGATGTCCAGCGTCTGGTGCACCGCCCACACGCTTGTGTAAGGCCCAAAATAGCGTGAGCCATCTTGCATCATCTGGCGGGTGACTGTAACGGTAGGGAAGGGGTCTGCCCAATGAACTTTGATATACGGATAGCGCTTGTCATCCTTCAGACGTACGTTGTAGTGTGGACGATGTTTCTTGATCAGATTCATCTCCAGGATCAAGGCTTCCAGCTCAGAGCCTACCACGATCCATTCAATGTCCGCGATGCGCTCGACTAGCTGTTCGATACGTCTGTCGTGACCCGCGCTGGTGTGAAAGTAGGAACGCACTCGATTGCGCAGGTTAATTGCCTTGCCGACGTAAATAACCTCCCCTTGGCTGTTTTTATAGAGATAACAGCCGGGTTTACTAGGCAATGTATCCAAGATACCTTTCAAATGATCGGAAATAGCGCGAGATCTGCTCATAGTCTGTCAGCGGTTTGTAATACACTACCTAAATGTTCAGTAAAACTTACGCATCTTACCCCGAGGAGGTAGGATTCGCAATTAAGGGTATGAT
>DYGV01000035.1:14892-21520 GCA_020724505.1 Anaerolinea thermophila | reverse complement strand
GAATGCAATTTGGGGGCGATAGGAGCCCTCGATTTGTGAGGCTAGCCTTTTTTCTGGGTATTGAGACCAATCCACTCATTATATAATAACCGAGTAGTTATAACTCGTTGGAGGTAAATGGATGGGATTTCACACAGGCGGTTGGTGGGGCTTTCTAAGTGCATCGGCGGAACGACCAAGAGTTACATGGCCGTTATTGCGTCGCGTCTTAAAGTATGCACGCCCTTACCGATGGAATATCGTCGCAATGCTCATCATCATCCTGTTCAACACCGGTTTGACTTTGCTCACGCCGCTCATCTTGCGAACCTTGATTGATCAAACAATACCTCAGAAAAACCTTAACCAGCTAATCTGGCTGGCGCTGGCATTGCTCTTGATCCCGGCTCTGGGTGGCGTGATGGCGGTACTTCAACGCCGGTTGAATGTCGCTGTTGGCGAGGGGGTGATCTACGATTTGCGTGTAGCTCTTTATAGCCGCTTACAACGCATGTCGCTGCGCTTCTTTACCAATACCAGGGTTGGCGAACTAATGAGCCGTCTGAACAATGACGTGGTTGGCGCGCAGAACGCCATTAGCAATACCATCGTGGGCATAGCAACCAATCTGGTGCAAGCAACCGCAGTGACGTTGGTGATGCTCAGCCTGGAGTGGCGTTTGACTTTGATCAGCGTGATGATTCTCCCGTTGTTCGTGCTGGTTGCCCGACGTATGGGTATGCGCTTGCGCGAGATCGCCCGCCAGGCGATGGACCTCAATGCTCAAATGAACGCCATGATGAATGAAACCCTCAATATCGGCGGAGCGTTGTTAGTCAAATTGTTTGGGAGAATGCATTTAGAAGTTGAGCGTTTTCAAAATCGGGCGCAAGCGGTGCGAGACATCGGCGTCCGCCGCGCGGTAGTGGGCATGACCTTCTTTGTCATTGTTGGTCTGATCAGCGCCGTTGGCACCGCTCTGGTCTATGGCGTTGGCGGCTATTTGGTTATTCAAGGAGTCTTCACAGTCGGCACAATTGTGGCTTTTGGAGCGTATTTGACCAGCCTGTATAGCGCGTTGCAAGGGCTGGCCAATGCGCCGGTTGAATTTGCCACATCGGTAGTCAGTTTCGAACGCGTCTTTGAGGTGATTGATTTGCCGGCCGAGATTCAAGAAAAGCCGGATGCTATCACCATCCACCAGGCGCGCGGCGAATTGGTGTTCGAAGATGTAACTTTCCGTTACGACCCTAAAAGTGTGCCGTTACTTCGTGAAGTGGAGCGCCACGGTCAAATACACAATGTTACTGCGGTGTTGTCAGGGGAATCGCCGCGCTCGAAATTGAATAATGCGCGACGCTTGGAAGTGAAAGAACAAGAGACGCATGAGGAGGAGGTGGAGGAAAGTGAGAGCGAGTTTTTCACCCGAAGCCAGGCGCGACTGGATGCCCTGGATCATATCTCATTTCGCGTCGAGCCGGGGCAATTAGTCGCCCTGGTTGGGCCGAGCGGGGCGGGGAAAACCACTCTGACCTATTTGATCCCACGCCTGTATGATCCTACCAGCGGGCGCATCTTATTGGATGGGTATGATTTGCGCGACATCACCCTGGATTCACTCAGCGCTCAGATTGGGATGGTGACCCAAGAGACGCATCTGTTTCATGACACGATTCGCACCAACTTGCTTTACGCGCGTCTGGATGCCGCCCAGGAAGAGCTTGAAGCAGCTTGCAAGGCAGCGAACATCCATGATTTTATTCAGGGATTGCCAGATGGGTACGATACCATTGTTGGCGAGCGTGGTTATCGTCTGAGCGGCGGCGAGAAGCAGCGCCTCGCGCTGGCGCGAGTGATCTTGAAGGACCCTCGCATCCTGGTTCTTGACGAAGCCACCAGTCATCTGGATAGCGAATCGGAAGCTTTGATTCAGGAGGCGCTCAAACGTGTAATGGCTGGACGCACCAGCATTGTTATTGCTCATCGCCTTAGCACGATCCTGGCGGCAGACCAAATTGTGGTCATGAATCGTGGACGGATCGTTGAGCGCGGCGCGCACCATGAATTACTGGCGCAGGGTGGTTTATATGCGACTCTCTACGATACGCAGTTCAGGCGTGAGGAGATGAAAATCTAAAGAAGTGGTATGGGTAGCCAAAGGAGATACCTGAAAGATGTTGGCATTAGTTGGAAGCGGTGAATATTTACCCCCTATGACGGTTGTGGATCGTTATTTGTTGGATTTGTTGCCAGACAGACCGCGAGTAGTATGCCTGGCTACTGCGGCAGGCCAAGAAGGTGAACAACGCTTATCCTATTGGAATGATCTTGGCGTGAGCTATTTTGCTGGACTTGGCGCGGATGCAATTGCTTTACCGGTGACTGACCGTAATAGCGCTAATAATTATGATTTCGCTGAAAAAATCCGCTTGGCAAACTTTGTATATCTATCCGGTGGTAACCCGGTTTATTTATTTAACTCGTTACAAGAAACACTCGTCTGGCAGGCAATCCTTGCAGTACATGAAAGTGGCGGTGTTGTTGCAGGTTGCAGCGCCGGAGCAATGATTATGGGCGATTTAATCCCGGCTTTGCCGCGCTGGAAAACTGCCTTTAGCCTGTTGCCTGGGAAAGTTGTAATCCCACATTTCGACGAAATATCTCATGCGCTGGTTTTGTTGATACGTTTTTTGATCGGCCGCGAGAAAACCCTGCTGGGTATTGAAGGCAATACGGCGTTCATTGTGGGTCGCGATGTTTATGAGGTAAGAGGTAAGGGCAGTGTAACGCTTTGGAATCATCTAGGGAAGAGGCACTTCCGACACGGTCAAATAATCGAGCGGCCCGAGGCGCTTGCCCGGACCGCTCGTCTCTAGTTCACCTGTTCCTTGCTAAGGTTTCTTTTTCCCTCCATTGCCTTTTCCGTTTCCGTTGTTGCCATTGCCGTTGCCGTTTCCTTTACCATTTCCATTGCCGTTACCATTGCCGTTGTTGCCATTGTTACCGTTTCCATTGCCATTGCCAGCGCCCTGATTCTGCGGCTGGCTGCTGCCACCGCCTTGCTGTCCATCGCCTGAGCCAGACTTGGCCCCTGCGCCAATCAAGCCATAGGATTGCATGATTTGTCCCCAGCCCATGCCGCCGGCGCGCTGGGTGAAGATATCGGTTACCGAAACGCCGGTCGCCTGGCTGATTTGGTAGGCCAGCGCTATTTCGCCAAAACCGTAGCCGCCGCAGAACCAGCCCATAATTTCATCGTAGCTGACGCCATAGGTTGCAGCCAGCTTGTCTCCCGCCGGATGGTGGTCCTCGGCGCCTTCAGCGCAGCGCCCACCACTGCGTGGGTGCTTTAAAGCGTCATTCTCGTTGCCATTGTCGTTCTCGTTATCGTTCTCATTCCCATTGTCGTTATCGTTCTCATTCCCATTGTCGTTGTCGTTCTCGTTATCGTTCTCATTGCCATTGTCGTTCTCGTTGCCGTTATCATTGTCATTCTCGTTGTCGTCTGTTGCTAGGGATGGGGTAGAAGTCAGCGACTTGTCAAATAAAACGGCCAGGAAGCCTGGCTGCAAGCTGACATCCTGAGGTATGCTCTGTAAGGGCGTCAGTGCCTCTTCCAGAGCGGTTAGCGCCTGGTCGAAATGAGCGATATCACCGCGCTCAGCGATCTTTTGCAGTTCGTCCATCCGCTCAGCCGCATATTGCACTTGCAACTCAAAGGCGCTTTGTGGAGTGAGAGTCAAGCTCAAACGCGTCGACTCCATTGCTCGATCTACTCCATACAACAAGTCCCCCGGAGCGGAGGCGTTGGCTGCGCCAACGAATACGCCCGCAGCCAGCGCTAAAACAACCACTCCAGTAAACAATGCGGTTAAGATTTTGATCATCTCAAGCCTCCTGAAATTACATGGTCTTGTTAGAGAAGCAACCAAGCGTCGAATGGATGTTGCAATCTATCAATTTAGACCGGTTACTTCCGATTAACATGACGCAGAAGGTTCGCTTCTGTGACTGTTACTTAAGTACCCTTTTCCAGGATTTCTCGCCAATCAATTTGATGCACTGTTTGGTACAACCCGTGGTCGTCATCTACGATAATAAATTCCAGCTTGTTGAATCTCTTAGAGGCAATTTCGCGCACCTGTTGTAGGGGGATCAACTCATCACGTTGCCCGTGATAGAGAATCGTCGGGGTTTCGATTGGCGCGGTCAACGAAGCGGCAAAGCCCGGCCAGATGAGCGCTGGTGCAAGAAGCACTAATTTCCGAACCTGATGAGGCCGACGTGCAGCAAATAGGGCAGCCATCAACCCGCCCAGACTCGAACCGACCATTGTCCAATTATCTGTTTGATTGATCACCGACAATAGTTGTTCCATGCGTTCTTCAAGCGAGCCGGTGAAATCTGGGGTTTTTATCTCTGGATATAACTTGCGCAACAATGTGGCTTTCACTCCCCGGCTCGTACCTTCTAAACCATGGATGAAGATCAATCGCTGTGGGTCGAACATATCAAATCCTCCGTAGCTCATTGATGGATGTGACGCTTACCGAACAGAATTGCCCGCATCAGAGTATAATCCAGTCCGTTTGTGAAGCGGCGTCGCGATGTCCGATCTGCTTAAATTTCTGGTCGTTTTCCTGGGCGTCTTCACGCAAAGCCTGACCGGCTTTGGCTCTGGTCTGGTCTCTATGGCGTTTCTGCCGACTTGGATGCCGGTGCGCAGTGCTGCACCGCTGACTGCCCTGGTGACCGGCTCATTAGAACTCATTCTGGTTTTTCGCTATCGCAACGCATTCAACCTGCGCGCAGTAGCGCCATTGGCGATGGCTTCAATTGTAGGAATTCCGTTGGGGGGATGGGCGTTGCGTGGTTTAAACGAAGATTTTCTGCTTGGCGTGTTGGGCGCAATCATGGCTGGATATGCGTTGTATGCCCTCTTCAACTTCAAGTTGCCCCAATTGAACCACCCTCTCTGGGCGCCCATTTTTGGTTTTTTAGCTGGATTGCTCAGCGGCGCTTACAGTACAGGCGGACCGCCGGTGATTATTTATGGCCACTGTCGCCGCTGGCAGCCGGAAGAATTCAAAAGCAACTTGCAAGGTTTCTTCCTGGTGAACGATGCATTGACTCTCCTCAATCACGGATTGAGCGGGAATCTGACTCCGTTCGTGTGGCAAACATACATGTTGGCATTGCCGGCGATCTTGTTGGGCATGTGGGCTGGTTCTGGCTTAGTCCGATCCATTAACCCATTGATCTTCCGAAGATTGGTTTTGATCTTGTTGGTGTTAATGGGTTTTCGGTTCATGTTATAACGACATCGTGGTCATTCACCCTACCCCCGGCTCCGCCCCACAAAGGGGGGTAGAAAGAGGATCTTGGGGATTTTAGCGGCACAATCCCCAAACCTCTTATGTTCTTCCCCTTGCCAGATGGAAGGGAGCGGGGGGAGGGGTGATTTCCGGCAACCACAGTTTATAGTAGTGTTACTCCCAGATGTTATCTACCATAGAATATCGTTTGCATCCAGTTTAGAAGTTGGGTTGCCGATGGGTCTGAGGCGGCGCATCGAATGCCCGTCAAATAATTTACATTCTCTGGAAGAGCGGCAGAACGGAAAGCAACACGCACAAATGAGTTATCATAATACCAGCTACTGGGTCGAACTGATCTATATTCTCCACTGGCAGGTCCGGGTGGATTGACCGGGGGCGAAACGCTGTAGTATGTGGTCGAAAACCAGTCATTGACCCACTCCCCAACATTCCCTGCCAAATCGAATACGCCTTCCGGGCTGACGCCGGTGGGATAACTACCCACCTGGTTGGTGTCGCCTATGCAGGAGCTATAATTTGCCAATGAGCAGGTAGGTGTTTGATTCCCCCATGGATATATGCGGTAACCATTGCTGCCGCGGGCGGCTCGTTCCCACTCTGCTTCAGTGAGCAGCCGTTTGTTTTTCCATGCACAGTAAGTGTTCGCCTGATGCCAGTTCACATAGATCACAGGGTAGTTCGCATAGGCTGGATTGTTATAGTAAGAGGAGCGGGTGTTGGATGAGTTGCTAGATGGAGCAGTGCAAACGCCGGCTGCCACACATTGAGCATACTCTTGGTTTGTCACTTCGTACTTATCTATATAATACGCATCTAAAGTGACACCGTGTAGAGGTTGTTCAATGGTAAGACACGTTTCTTGTGGATTGTTACTGTCGCAGCCCATCCAAAAAGCGCTGGCGGGGATGTACACCATATTCCGGGTGTCCAACCCGATATTGACAGCCTTGGTTGCTGATTTGCTCTCGCCTAAATCGTTGTATGCAACCACCGTAATTGTGTAGGCGCCTGCTGTGGCGTAGGTATGGCTGGCGGGGAACCAGCGATCTTCGCTGGTTCCATCTCCCCATTGCCAGTTTAGCCGAGTGATGGTTGAGCAGGAAGATGTTACCGAGCCATTGATGGATACATCGAGATCATTGACCTGAGGCGATTGTAACGCAAGGTTTATTGGGCAGGAAGCGCCGGTTGCAGTTGTGAATTCCCAAACTGGCCCGGCTGTTGTCGCGCCATGTTCATCTTGCGCCACGACACTCCAGTAGTAATGGGTATTGGCGTTCAATAAACCTGGATCAAAAACGTTGCTGGCT
>DYGV01000035.1:10910-14882 GCA_020724505.1 Anaerolinea thermophila | reverse complement strand
CTGCCAGAACATCAGGGGTGCTATCCTCGGCTTCGAAATAGATGTCATAAGTGACTGCGTCGTTGTTGAGATCGCCGCCGCTCCAGCTCAGATCGGCGTTCAAGTCTTGTAGCGTTGACATATCGGCTGGAGAGGGGGTATTTGGCAAATTAGGCGGGTTGTTTGACTGGGCTTCGGCTAATAACAATTTATAGCCAAAGATGTTGGACTTCTCGTAATCCACCAAATCGTTGCTGAACACCTGTGCCTTGACTCCGCCAGATGCTTCCAGGCCGCCATAGAGCTTCCACCAGGGGGTTGCCAGGACGTCGGCTTCCAACTTCAAATAGGCGTTCAATTTGCCATAGGGACCGGTTATTCCATAGAGCAATAAAGATAACTGGGCGCCTATAAACCCTTTGGCATCCAGGCCAGCGGATAAGGTGGGAGGGGCGAAATGAAATTCGTTGACGAAACTACCATCCGTGTACCATTGGCCGGCGGCGCGATAAACGCCAAAAGTCGAAGTTGCCTTTTGTTCAACTTTCGAAACCACGCCAACATGAACGCTGCCGTCAAGACCCACATAGACATCCAATACAGGTACGATTACGATGGGTACGGCCCCCAACATGAAGACAGTTGGATGGAAGATGTATTGCGCGATCTCTTTGTGAAATTCAGCGCTTTGCAGGTTCACCTGCGCCGAGATTTTCAACTCGGTTGATTCCACCGCTTTGGAGGTGAAAGAAAAGGTATCCAATCTTCCGTCTTTGAACACAACGTGAATGTCGAATGAAGGTTTCAGGTGGATAGAGCCATTGGCTTTGATTTGATCCTCTTTTGTCTCCAAATCGCCATCCAGGTCGAATAGCACAACTTCCTTTAGCTCCAGATAAAACTCGCTTCGAGCGGGTGTATCTTGCCTTAGGGTCACTCCTCTTAGTTGCATATTGCTCTGGATTTGGTCAATCGTCAATTCTTGAGCGGCGCGAGCAGCGCCCGATTCAATAGCATCCTCCAATGTGGCATCCGTAGTATTGACGATCACTTGATTGCCTATCCTGGACACGGATGCCACTTTGCGCAAGAAACCTTGCGGCGCGTTGGGTGCTGGTTCGCTCACCATAACATCCCCCGCTGCTAATTGATCTAAAGATGGAGTGGTTTGACTGAAGGTGAATATGCTGCCGTCGCCAGAGATTGAAGAGATGTATTGAGTCGTTGTCTCGGGCAGAACTTCAGTGGTATCGGGGATAACAGTTGGAGGAATATTCGTAGCTGCCAGAGTCAAGGGGAGGTATGTTGTATGGGGGGAATAAGCTGAAGCACCTGGGCTATTTGAGATGGTGGAGATGTTCTGGTTTTCATCCTGGGTTTTGATGGCGAAGTAATACACTCTACCAGGTGCAAGCCCAGCAACTACCATGTTCTCCATGCTCCCGGCTGGATGAGGAGCCGGTTCGCCAGCGACATCGGCGCTTGTCGTCCAGTTGGTTTCGTTGATTGGAGAAGTGTTGTATCGAACTATATAAACAGCCGCAGTTCCTGCAGTGGCGTCGTCGCCAGTTGCGATCCAGCTCAACTCAATTGTGCCCGACAAGTTGCCTGTTTGGGAAACCAGGTTCGTGATCGCCGCAGGCGCGATGGTATCTGCTTCTGGCTCCATTATGCCTTTTGCTTGGGCAAGTCGCGGATTCTTTTGCACCGATAAAAATGTTGACAAAATTATGATCAACAACATCGTCATAGATAATACACGGTGAAATGGATTGTAGATTTTCATGACGAAATTTTCTCCTTGATTTTTCAGGCTTTCGTGGGTGAGAAGTTGCCGCGACTCGACCTCGCAAGGGTCGTCTTGCCCCCTTGAAGTGTTGATGAATCAACTGCGCCTCAGCAGTCAACGTTTCCCCTGGCGCGCTATTTTTATTTGAGATAAATCGCCTACTTGGTTGTTTTCCGCGCTTAAAACTTGCACAATGTGTAGGATCAACGAAAACCCCGCCTTCAGCTATCTCATTCAGTGGCTTCACCTGTGCAAGCTCTATTTTTCACTATTATAACTCTCAATAAGAAAAATCTTGAGGATCCTTGATAAATCTTCTCAACGTGCATCTCTTAGGCTGTTCAATTTATGGTAAACTCGAAAATTGAAATGTAACGGATCGTTTTTCAGTTGGGATAAGCTTATGACACGCTCGCGCACAGAATTGATGGTCAACCGTTTACGGGAGATGCAGATCGCCTCGCCGGATATTGAGGCTTCCGCTGTGGTGTCGGTAGATGGGCTGATTATGGCTTCTGCTTTACCCTCGGATGTGGAGGAAGACCGCGTCTCGGCGATGTCGGCGGCAATGCTCAGCCTGGGAGAACGTATTGCTGCTGAGCTTGGCCGCGGCGAGTTGGAGCAGGTGTATATCCGCGGCAACGGTGGATATGTGCTGGTCACCGCGATTGGACAAGAGGCGGTTCTGACCGCCTTGGCGCGCGAGAACGCAAAGCTGGGACTGATCTTCTTGGAGATGCGCCGCGCGGCGGCAGATCTGGAGCGAGTGGTGGGATGATGAGAGTTCAACATCGCGCGTAAGAAGACATCGTGGGGAGGTTGCCAGGCGGTGGCCCTCCCCACTTCCTTTGTCACCAAAACGATTTGGAGGAGTTGATGGACACGAAGTATATTTTCTGTACCGGCGGCGTGGTGAGTTCGGTTGGAAAAGGTGTGACCGCGGCGGCGATAGGCAAACTGCTTAAGGAGCGCGGTTTTGCCGTTGCCGTGCAAAAGCTTGACCCCTACATCAACGTGGATCCGGGAACGATGAGCCCTTACCAACACGGGGAGGTTTATGTGCTGGATGACGGCGCAGAGACCGACCTTGATCTGGGACATTACGAGCGTTTTATTGATATTAGCCTGAATCGGGTGTGCAATGTCACTACGGGCCAGGTCTATGCGGAAGTAATCAGTAAGGAAAGGCGCGGCGATTATCTGGGCGGCACTATTCAGGTGATCCCGCACATCACCAACGAGATCAAGCGCCGCATTGGGTTGGTGGCGAAGACTACCGGGGCAGAGATCGTCCTGGTGGAAATCGGTGGTACCGTGGGCGATATCGAATCTTTGCCCTTTTTAGAGGCGCTGCGCCAGATGCGTAGCGATTTGGGGCGCAACAATATCCTGACCATCCATGTCACCTGGCTGCCGTATATCGGCGCTACCGGGGAGTTGAAGACCAAACCCACCCAACACTCGGTACGCGAGTTGCGCTCCATCGGTATTTCGCCAGATGTCATCATCGCTCGATCGGATTATCCAGTGGAAGAAGATCTGCGCGAAAAGATGGCCCTATTTTGCGACGTGGAACGCCAGGCGGTCATTCCATTGGTCACTGCGTCGGTGCTTTATGAGGTGCCGCTCATTTTGGAACGTTTCAATTTGGCCAGCTATTTGTTGGAGCGATTGGGATTGCAGGCGCGGCGAGAACCCGATTGGACGGATTGGGAACGTCTGGTCAGGGAAGTGCAACGACCGAAACCGAAGGTGCATATTGCCCTGGTGGGGAAATATGTCGAACTGCACGACGCCTATTTCAGTGTGCGCGAAGCGCTGGAGCACGCTGCCCTTTCCCTGGGCCTGGAAGTGAAGATTGACTGGGTGCATTCCTCTGACCTGGAAAAAGACCGCCATTGGGATGTCGTCCGCGCTGCAGATGGCATTCTGGTGCCAGGTGGTTTTGGCAGTCGAGGGATTGAAGGAAAAATCAAAGCGATCAGTTATGCACGGCAAAACAAAGTGCCCTATTTAGGACTTTGTCTGGGAATGCAATTGATGGTGATCGAATTTGCGCGTTATTTGGTTGGCAACGATGAGCCAAATTCGACCGAATTCGATCGCAGCACATCGTATCCGGTAATAGATTTATTGCCCGATCAGCGCTCCATTGCGGATATGGGCGGCACCATGCGGCTGGGGCTATATCCTTGCCAGCTTCA
>DYGV01000035.1:0-10900 GCA_020724505.1 Anaerolinea thermophila | reverse complement strand
GCCAGGCACACGGGCGGCGGCGGCGTATGGCAAACCGTTGGTGGAAGAACGTCACCGCCATCGTTTTGAATTAAACAATACCTATCGCGAGATGTTAAGCCGGGGCGGTATGGTGTTTTCGGGTCTTTCGCCAGATGGACGGCTGGTAGAGATCGCAGAGATCGCCGACCATCCATTTATGGTGGGCACTCAATTCCACCCGGAATTCCTCTCGCGCCCCAATCGCCCACACCCGCTTTTTGTGGCCTTCTTGAATGCTGTGCGCAACCGCCTGGGTTTAGGCGAGGTGACGCCGCAAGGCATGGCCTCGGCGAATCAGGGCATCCAAGAGACGGCTGCAGTTGGCAGCGGTTCGTAGCCGCGTGGTCGGAGCGGGCTAAAAACCGGGCGGATGGTATTGGTATGCGCCGCGTAGATGTTCCGGCAGCATCTCTGCAATGGCGAACATCACCCGATCGGTCAAGCTGGCATGCGTATCCTGCGCGTTCGGGTAAATTGGATCGCCAATGCTCACCCAAATGGTGGAGCGCCGGGGAAATTTTCTCATCATGGTTTGTGTGCCATGCAGCGCAACCGGCAAAATGGGGCAGTTGAGCTTCATCGCCAGGCGGGCGGCGCCGGTTTTGGCGGGTTTCAATCCTTTACCTCGGCTGCGCGTGCCTTCTGGAAATATGCCCAACACCTGACCGCGGCATAATACCATTTCTGCGTGATGCATTGCCCACTCATCGTTTGCGCCGCGATAGACTGGAAAACCGCCAAGCTGACGAAACGCCCAGTCCATCAGCGGGCTGCGAAACAGCTCCTCTTTACCCATAAAGAAAATGGGTCGGGGCAATGCGATTTGGAGGGGAAGTACATCGAAATTCGTCAGGTGATTGGCAGCCAGGATTAGAGCGCCATGGGCGGGCGCTTTTTCTTTGCCTTCCACCTTTACTTGAGCAAGTAATTTGAAAATTCCTAATACTAGCGGCGTAGCTGCACGCCGAAAGAGCGTCATTTGTGTATAGTACGTTTTCTTTAAACGAGGGTCTTCTGCATCCATCAATTTTTCGGATTCCACCGCCAATCCAATCTCCTTTCGCGATAGAAATGGATTATACTTGCTTCTGGCTTTTTTCTGGCTCGATGAATTGAGGGTCAGGCAAATCTGTCTTTCGTGGGTTTATAAGAAAATGTTCGGGAACTGCCTCTCTCACATTCCCCTAGTCCCCCTTCCTGTTGAGAAAGGGGGAATTTCCGAACGTTTTCTTATAAATCAAAAAATATCCTGAAAGAGGTGAAAAATGGACACAATAATCGAAGATGTTGTCGCACGCGAGATATTAGATTCGCGCGGCAACCCCACTGTTGAAGTCGAAGTAACTTTGATGGATGGTTCCATTGGGCGAGCCGCGGTGCCGTCCGGCGCTTCGACCGGCGCGCACGAAGCGCTGGAATTGCGCGATGGCGACAAGTCGCGTTATCTCGGTAAGGGGGTTTTGAAAGCGGTTGAAAATGTGAACGACGAAATCGCAGACGCGTTAATTGGTTGGGACGCCCTGGAACAAAAAGCGATTGATGAAATGCTCATCGAGTTAGACGGGACGCCTCACAAATCCAAACTGGGAGCAAATGCGATTTTGGGAGTAAGCCTGGCTACGGCAAAGGCTGCGGCGAGCTCTTTGGGTGTGCCATTGTATCGTTATATTGGCGGGGTTTATGCTCATGTTCTGCCCGTTCCCATGTTGAACATCCTCAACGGCGGCGTACACACCGGCTGGCAATCCACCGACGCGCAGGAATTTATGATCATGCCATTGGGGGCAGAGTCTTTTGCTGAGGGGTTGCGTTGGGGGGCGGAGATTTATCATGCGCTGAAAGCTGTGCTGAAGAGCCGCGGTTATACGACCTTGGTCGGCGACGAGGGAGGCTATGCCCCGTCCTTGAAGGCGAATGCTGAAGCAGTGGAAGTGATCCTGGAGGCCATCCAGAAAGCCGGGTATAAGGCTGGCGAGCAGGTGGCAATCGCCCTGGATCCAGCGGCTTCAGAGCTGTATGAAGAGGATACCCATCTATATAACCTGCGTAAAGAAGGCCGCAAATTTACCAATGAACAGATGATCGCCTTTTGGAAGTCGTGGGTTGATCAATATCCAATCGTCTCGATCGAAGACGGCCTGGCTCAGGACGATTGGGAGGGTTGGAAGATGCTAACTCAGGAACTGGGTGATCGCATCCAAATCGTGGGCGACGACTTGTTGGTGACTAACCCGGAGCGTGTCCGCCGCGCCATCCAGGATAAAGCCGCCAACGCTCTATTGGTCAAGCTCAACCAAATTGGCACACTGACCGAGACGATTGAGGCGGTGCAAACATGTTATCGCGCTGGCTGGAGAGCGGTCACTTCGCACCGATCCGGCGAGACAGAAGACGCCACTATCGCCGATTTGGTGGTGGCTTTGAACATGGGGCAGATCAAGACTGGCGCGCCGGCTCGTTCCGATCGCGTGGCGAAATACAATCAACTGCTGCGTATTGAAGAAACTTTAGGCGATTCGGCGGAGTATGCGGGTTGGAAAGCATTGGGGCGTTGAAGGTAAATCACCCATAGAATAAAAGGCGCCGGCGCATACGCCGGCCCTTTTGTTTAATCGAATTTGTAGAAAAATTATTTCTCCTGCGACTCTTCGGCTTCGACTTCTTCTTGCTCGTTCCCATCGGCTGGGATCGGACGCAAAGCCTCGTCCAACGTCAAATTCTCACGCCGCATACCGGGTTCGGGCGCGCCGCAGTATGGACACAGGTTCCACGGCAACTCCATCAACTTTCCGCACTGATGACAAACTTTACGCAGTTTGGTGTGGCAATTGGGGCAAACTTTCCAGTTTTCTTTGATACG
Organism: Anaerolinea thermophila; assembly: GCA_020724505.1. GTDB lineage: Bacteria > Chloroflexota > Anaerolineae > Anaerolineales > UBA4823 > RBG-16-57-11. The sequence continues at coordinate 8,019 of DYGV01000035.1, read as the reverse complement.
CCGCCCACAACCCGGACACACTGTAGATTCCTCGATCGCCTGTAATAAAGCTTCTTCTTCCAATGTGTGTTGGTACTCGTCTTCGAGGGTGCGCGGCGGTCGCAAAATCAGATATATGATGACCCCCGGAAGAAATAGAGCAGCGGTCACCAATACAGCCAGGATGCGCGCCAACGGATCGCGCGCCCGCTGGCGAATATCTCGATACGTCCAGAGGATCAGGCTGAGCCATAAAGCAGCGATAAACGCGCCGCCCCAGGCTGCCAGGAACAGCATAAAGTTGCTCAGGGAGGTGGGTTCGAATGGCATAATAGATCTCCGACAGGTAGATTATAGCACGAATGGCAACGTGGCTTGCGATGTGGCACGTTGGACGGATTTTGGCTCTTCATTGGGGTTGTCAAGTACAACAATCCACCCCAAAGTGTGAAAAGTGTTACTGCCCAATTAATCCATTACAGAGGATCTACTTTTATAGCCAGCACAGGGTATGCAGAGATTTTCTATACTTTTTTCTATGGGCTCCGTGGCTTAGCGCTCGATCCTAGTTGTCAACATTGAACAAGGATGTGGTCTCAAGATGCTTTGCAATGTAATCGAGCCCCAGGGCAAGGAAGCTCCTTGTCATAGAGATTGAACTGCTGTAATATTCGATTTGACCCGAAAAACCGTTGCCCGGAGAACGAACCTTGAGAGAACAAAATAACGTTTACCGCATCACAGATCTGGAAGAGACAGAACGACCACGCGAACGGTTGGCGAAACATGGACCCCAGGCGCTCAGCGTTGCGGAATTGTTGGCTATTTTGTTGCGAGTGGGAGTGCCCGGAGAGAACGCGGTCCAGGTTGGGCAACGCCTATTGCAAGAAATGGGTGGACTGGCTGGCATTCATCGCGCTGAATTCAGTGAGTTGTGCAACCAGCACGGCTTAGGGGTGGCTAAGGCGGCGCAAATCAAAGCTGCCCTGGAATTGGGTCGTCGTCTGTTGTTGGAAGCGCCTGAAGAACGTCCAGCGATTCACAGCCCGGCCGACGCGGCAAATTTGGTGTTATTTGAGATGGCCGCATTAGAACAAGAAGAGCTGCGCCTCATCTTATTGGATGCGCGTAACCGGGTTCTGGACGTTGTCGCTCAGTATCGCGGCTCGGTAAATTCATCTCAGGTGCGGGTGGGAGAATTATTCAAATCTGCGGTGCGGCGCAACGCGGTCAGCTTGATCGTTGTTCATAATCATCCCAGCGGCGATCCCTCCCCCAGCCCCGATGATGTAGCGCTCACCCGCGCGATTATTCAGGCGGGTAAATTGTTGGATATTGAGGTGTTAGATCACCTGGTTATTGGGCGCGGGCGCTGGGTGTCGCTCAAGGAGCGCGGTTTAGGGTTCGGTGGCTAATCATCGGCGCGAGACTCCACCCGCCAACGTTTACATACCCTTTGCTTTCCGAGAAAATTTAACACTGGCTGGCTGTGCAGCCTCAGCGCGGTTGACAGTATTCAATATCGGGATAAAATGACATTCGAAAATGTGTATATCCTGATAGGGAGTTGGTGGAATGATTACCGAAATGTACGAAATACAGGCCGGTTTGTTTAAAGCTTTGATGCACCCCGCGCGGTTGGCGATCCTGGATATTTTACGCCAGGGGGAGGAATGCGTTTGTCACATGGAAGCGTTGTTGGGTTATCGTCAGGCTTATATCTCGCAGCAATTGATGACGCTACGAAAAGTTGGGCTGGTGGAGGATCGGCGTGACGGCTGGAATATTTTTTATCGCGTCACCCGCCCTGATATTTACGCCGTCATAGATGCGATGAATGAGTTTGTCGGTCAAAAGCCTGCATTGGCTGCTCACTCCACTCGCTTGAGAGAAGAAAAATGTCCTTGCCCGAAGTGTAATCTGGCAACAGAAGCTGTAGGCAATTAGTGCTCCTGGGTTGGTTTTGGCTTGAAACATTGATTAGCCAACTATTTGTAAAAGTCATAAGGGGGAGATGATAAAGAGCATAATTGACGGGCTGGATCGTCAGGGCTACAATATTCGAAAGTATGAATGAAACGTCTGGTATGGATAAACCAATATGGGACCTCAATTCCAGCTACAAATAGACGATGAAGGCCGATTGGTGTTGCCGGATGAGATGATCGCCCGCTATAATCTTCTCCCCGGGACGCAGATTCTCCTGAGTGAAGATGGAAATGGGCTCAACTTGCGTCGCCCAGTGACGCATTTGGCAAAAATATATATTGAGCCCACCGGCTATTGCAACCTGGCATGTCGTATGTGCCTGCGCAATCTTTTTCAGGAAGCTCAAGGTCACATGGATATGGCAGTCTATCGTCGCCTCATCGCCGGCATAAAAGAGCTGACTGCGCCGCCGCAAGTCTTCTTCGGCGGGTTTGGAGAACCGCTTGCTCATCCAAAGATCATAGAAATGGTAGCTGAGGCCAGGTCGGTTGCTCAATCAGTGGAATTGATTACCAATGGCACCTTGCTCACTCCGGAACGCTCACGTCAGTTAATCGAAGCTGGTTTGGATGTTTTGTGGGTTTCATTGGATGGAGCTACACCGGAAGGCTACGCCGATGTGCGTTTGGGGGCAGAGCTTCCGCAGGTGTTGCAAAACATCGAAACCTTTCGCAAGTTGCGTCGCCCCGGTCACCGCCCAAAACCGGAGATTGGCGTAGCTTTCGTCGCCATGAGGAGAAATATTGATGAGTTACCGCAATTGCTTTCCTGGAGCTCGCGCTTGGGCGTTTCTCGTTATCTGGTCACTAATGTCTTGCCCTACACAGAAGATATGTGCGCGGAGGTGCTCTATCACCGCGTGCTGCATCAAATCACGTATGTGACTTCCAAATGGGTGCCAAATCTGGATTTGCCCCGATTTGAAGTGAGCGAAGCGACGCGTGAGGCGCTTTTCCAGGCGCTGCGCGGCGGGCAAAACCTGATCCTCAATGGCGATAACCTGGGTAGGGCGAATGACCGCTGCCCATTTATCGTTCGGGGAACGACCGCCGTCGCCTGGGATGGCGGATTGAGTCCTTGCCTGCCGTTAATGCATGATCATGAAAGTTTTCTGGAACCGCGGCGCAGGCGATATTCTCGGCGTTATGTGGTTGGCAATCTGAGGGAGCATTCCCTGGTTGATTTGTGGAACATGCCCGAGTATGTGGCTTTTCGCCAACGAGTGCAAGAATTTGATTTCTCTCCCTGCACCGTTTGCGGCGGATGCGATCTTTCGGAGGCGAACGAAGAGGATTGCTATGGCAACGTTTTCCCCACCTGCGGCGGATGCTTGTGGGCGCAGGGGATCATCCAATGTCCATAATTTTTTGGAATAGGAAAAAATTAATGTTGCCATTAAATTCACTCCATGCTATATTTATGATGAATTGACGGCGTCTTTTCCACAGTTAGTGAGAAAGTTCTAGGGGTAAAATGGAGCACAGCCTGGAGATAACCGGACTCTCGCCCGACCCCGTTGAAAGCTGGCGAAACACACTTCGTTTCGTCGGCTTGAACCATGGCGATAAAGCTGCAATGGCTGCTTCTGTGGAGCCATTGCTGAAAAATAGCGCCGATTTGGTTATCCATACTTACGAGTATTTACGCTCTTTCCCAGAAACAGCGGCAATCGTAGGGTGGGAAAGCGGAGTGGACGAGGAGCATCTGGAAGAGCGACGACGTTTCTTCTCAATCTGGTTGGCTCGTACCATCGCCGTTGATACTTCAGATGAATTTGCCTATTATCTTTTCCGCGCTGGAAAATATCACGCAGGGCATGGCCCGCGTCGTATTCATACACCGCCGGTTTATGTCACGAGTTCGATAGGTCTGGTGTTGGCGGCTTTTTCCCGCTATTTAGGCGAGGCGGGTCTTTCGGCGGATTTAATCGCGAATGCGATGGCGGGGTGGAGTAAATACCTCACTGTCCAATTGAATCAGATGCACGCGGGTTATCAATGCGCTATTGAGTTCGAGCGCGGTGAAATCCCGGTGCGCTTGTCTGTTTATGGACGGATGCGCTCTGTTCTGGAGGGAAAGGAATTCACCCTGCACGCCGATAAGGGGGAGAAAGTGGTTGACCTGTTGCGTAAGTTTTTCAATTATTTCCCTCAAGCGCGTGCCGAGACGTTGGAACGGACTTGGCGCTCCGAGGAGAAAGAAGATTCGTTGTGGGTGGAAGTAAAACCGGTGTATAGACCCTTACCCGGCTGGAGAATTCTGCTGAACGGGAGAGATTTGGTCTTTGAGGGTGGATTCCAGAAGGTTGTCTACAAAGATGACGAAATGGCTATCTTCCCCCCAGGAAGATAATTTGTAGCTCAGGAGGTGAACGGAAAGATTATCTGCTAAAAAATTGACCAGCGATTTTCGGGCCTTAAAAAGATTAGTTGAACACAAAAGGAGAAAATTATGGCGCTAGGAGGTTATGCAAATCGGATCGGCCATGTAGATCTCACTCATGGAAAGGTTACTTACGAACCCATTCCAGAGGAATGGGCGCGCAAGTACATTGGCGGCCGTGGTTTGGGGGTGAAGTATGTCTTTGAGAACGGCCCGCAGGTGGACCCGCTTTCTCCAGACAACATCCTGTGCTTCATGAACGGACCGCTGACGGGTTCAGAGGCCAATATGAGCGGACGTATGGCGATTGTGACCAAATCTCCGCTCACCGGCACGGTCACCGATAGCCATCACGGCGGTTGGTCGGCTGCTCGTCTGCGCTGGGCTGGCTTCGATGGCTTGATCTTCAAGGGCAAAGCCGAGAAACCGGTCTACGCGTATGTGCATGATGGACAGGTCGAAATCCTGGATGCTTCTGAGGTCTGGGGTAAGGGCGTTCACGATACGGTGAAGTTTTTCAGGGAGAAATACGGTGAGAAAGATTTGACCGTCATCGCCATTGGCCCGGGCGGAGAGAAACTATCCCGTTTTGCCTGTTGGGTCAACGAGAACGATCGCGCAAGTGGACGCGGCGGCACCGGCTGCGTGGGCGGCAGCAAGAACCTCAAGGCCGTGGTGGTGAAGGCTGCGAAGAAGATGCCCAAGGCGATAGACCGTGACGCCTGGAAGCCAGCGCATTCGCGCGCCCTGGCGGTCATCATGGATGAGAAGAATATCACCAGTCCGCGCAAGGGCGCTCTATCGGTGTATGGTACCAATGTCTTGACCAATATCACCAACAACATGGGCGCATTACCCACCCGTAACGCCCAGCTGACCTGGTTTGGGGATCGCGCCGAACACAACAGCGGTGAATGGGTCAAAGAGAATATCCTGGTGGAGGATCCCACCTGCCACGCTTGCCCGGTCGCCTGCAAGAAAGAGGTGGAGATCAAAGATGGTCCTTTTGCCGGTCTGCGCATGGAGAGTCTTGAATATGAGCCTGCCTGGTCGCTGGGCGCTATGTGTGGAAACGACTACGCGCCCTCTATCGCCAAAATGATAGACCTGAGCAATGACTATGGCCTGGACGCCATCGAAATCGGCGATGTGCTAGCGATGTATATGGAGGCCAGCGAGAAGGGTTACACCAACGGCGCCGGCGGCCTGCAGTGGGGCGATTACATGGGCATGGTGGAGATGATCCACAAGATCGGCAAACGTGAGGGCATCGGTGACATCCTCGCTGAAGGCACGGAACGCGCCGCCAAGCACTTTGGACATCCAGAAATCGCCATGACTGTGAAGGGGATGGGCATCCCGGCCTATGACCCACGCGGCTTGAAGGGTATGGGACTTGGATACGCCACCAGCAATCGCGGCGCCTGCCACCTGCGTGGCTACAGCCCGGCTTGCGAACTACGATTAATTCCGTTGACAGCGGACCCCTTAGCTTGGAAGGGCAAAGGCGAGCTGCTTAAATTACTGCAAGACCTGCATGCCTTTTCCGATAGCCTGGATCTATGCAAGTTCAGCGCTTTTGCAGAAGGCGCGGATGAGTACGCTGCTCAATTTGCAGCGATGACTGGCATCCCCTTCACCGCGGATGATGTGCTCAAGACCGGAGAACGCATCTACAACCTGGAGCGCTATTACAACAACCTGCTTGGTTTCCGCGAAGGCAGCGATTACCTGCCGGAGCGCTTCATCAAAGAGCCGTCCACCGGGCCCGGCTCCACAGGACATGTTTGCGAGCTGGACTTGATGCTGGAAGAATATTATAAGGCGCGTGGTTGGGAAAATGGCGTGGTTCCGGAAGCCAAGCTGAAAGAGCTGGAGATCATCTAGCTCCAGTTTCGTCCGTCAATAATTACCCACGCACCCCTGAACGGGGTGCGTTTTGCTTTTTTTCCTTGAAATTAATCATTATCCCCCTGCTCGCAAGAGCTTTTTATCCAATGTTGCCTGAATGTTTTCGAATATTTCGGCATCGGCGGTCAGGTGGATTTTCACCTGGCCAACTCGAATAGATCCAATCTGAAAGTCTTCCATCTGATGCAAATTGGCTTTCCAGCCCTCGCCGGTAATCACGCCAGGGCTTTCCTCGCGGCCTCCTAATTCCTTCAGATACTCAAGAATCAGCCACAAGGGGACGCCGCGAATAACACGGTGATAACTGTGTGCGGGTTCACCCACAGCCGCCGCCAACTGCTGGGAAGATGTTGATCGTGTCGTTTGGATCCAGGATTGTATCTAGCACATTTTCCAGGTAAGGGATGTCCCTTCCATTTACAAAAACATGCACATGGCGGTAAAGGTTGCCTGCTTCATCGAAGAGCTCGGCCTTGATCCGCGGGTACGTCCGAATAATACGATCCAAGAGTTGACCCACGGTAGTTCCGGGCTGAACCTCAATCTCCAGCGTCTTGCTGCCTACAATATCTCGTAAGGTGGCATAGAAATTAACCTTCACTTGCTGAACTCCTTTGCAAGGTTTTGGCAAAGAATTTTTTTAAACAGTGGTCTGAAAAGCGTTCAGATATTCGATCACTTGCCGAGAGATGTCATCGCGAACTTTACGAAAGAACGCCATGACCTCATCTTCTGTTCCAACCGCTTTAGCAGGATCGGGAAAGCCTAGGTGAGCGCGCTGGCCCTTTCCTAGCCAGACTGGGCAGTTTTCAGCGGCGTCATCGCAAACCGTGATAACCAGGTCGAAGGGTTGCCCGCGAAACTGGTCGGGGGATTTCGAAGTTCCGCGATGTTCAATACCGATTTCCGCCAGCACGCGGATAGCCATCGGATGTACATAACCGGTCGGTTGTGTACCTGCGCTGAAGGCTTGCCAGGTCTCGCCCAAACGGGCGTTGACGATGGCTTCTGCCATTTGTGAGCGGCAAGAGTTGCCTGTGCAGAGAAATAAGACCTTGCGTTGTGTGTTCACCTACAAAACGCTCCTCATCCAGTACCTGAATTTTCGTTGCGCTTATTATATCAAGTTGATTACCTTCTGCACGGACCTCCAAACCTCATCGAAATTGTAAGACGATGTGAATAAATTACAACATCGCCTCCAGCGCAGCGCGCCGGTCTGAAAATGCGACGTCAGAGGCGATCGGTGAACATTCTTCCAACTGCCTCTTGTGTAGTAATAACGCTGCGGCGAACGCCATACAGGTAGCCTCGCCGCATTGTTTACAATTGATCTTCGACAATTACGGCGAGGTTTTTCTTCATGAGCGATACCTCCGCTTTCACAAGATCGTCTTCAATCTCTAATCACTGGGTTTATTTTCCTCCTGCGGCTGGGGATGTGGATGAATCCACCAGGCGACGCCGACCAAACCCGGCCCGGCGTGCGCGCCGATAACCGGCGTCAATTCGGCGACAAAATACTCATCCGGGCGAAAGTGGGAAAATAACTTCTCCTTCAAATACTCTGCTTCTTGGAAGGCGTCTGTATGTACAATCGCCAGGGATATGTTTCCCGCTGGCAATTTGTCCTTGAGCCAGTGCAGCATCCGGTCAATCGCTTTGGATTTCGTTCGCGCTGCTCCAACTAAATTGATTCGTCCTTCGTGGATATACAACAACGGATAAACTCGCAGAGCCGAATTGAGCCATTGATGT
>DYGV01000034.1 GCA_020724505.1 Anaerolinea thermophila | reverse complement strand
ATGACCTGCAAGACACCTTTGTACGTCAAACCGAACAAGGGTATCTGGCGCGCCTATATGATTACAAACTGTGCGGCTGTGGGCCACACCCCACCTATGCTGTGGATATTTTGATAACAACCGACGGCCGGTTAGAGGAAATCAGCCGGGTGAAGGTGTATGAAGATCCCGAAGAAGACAATCTGTGCGTGGATTAGCCCCTCCATGAAACATAACGCGCCGCCGGACAATGTGATCGGCGGCGCGTTGATTGCACACAGCAATGGAGAGTTGCTAGCTCTGCAACGCGGAATTGACCGGGGTGAACAAGCGACGCAGTTGCTCCGCTCCTTCTCGGCTGGTGATCGCCAGGACTTCATCCCCGGCCTCGAATACACTCTGACCGCGCGGCATCACCATTTTACCCTTCCGAATGATGGCAGCTATAACGCATTCATCGTTGAGCTGCAAATCCTTCAACGCCACACCCACCGCCGGCGCACCAGGGGGAATTTTCTCCTCAACCAGCGAATAGTTGCCGCGCCGCAGTTTTAGCAGCGTCATCATGTCTCCCAATGACATTTCCTCTTCGATGAGGCTTGCCATGACGGCAGACTGATTGAGAGCCACGTCCACACAAAAAACGTCATTAAATAGCCACGCGCTGCGCGGATCGTTGACACGCGCAATGGTGCGCGGGACGTTAAAGCACTTGCGCGCCAGATAACAAATTACCAGATTATCTTCATCGTTGGTCGTACAGGCAGCCACCACATTCGCTTCTCGCACCCCAACCCTTTCTAGCACATCGATTTCAGTGGCATTGCCTTCATAAATCACCTCGGTTGGCAACTCTCGATGTAAGCGCGCCAAGACTTCGGGGCGATGCTCCACCAATCGAATTTCGTGTTTTTGCCCCAGAAGCATGTGCGCCAGTTGAGTGCCCGTCCGACCGCCGCCTGCAATAATGACAAACATTTTCAAACTCCTGCCTTTTATTCTATGATTTCACGGGCGATTTCGAGCGAGAATCGTTATTCGCGCCGTTGCACAAACGTTTATGCAACGCCTGGCTGCCCTCTAAAGTGGCGCTGATTAGAATCACATCCCCGGCTTTCAAAATCATATCCATAGGCGGAATCATCGCTCTTCCGGCGCGCGTCAAAGAAGCGACAACGCTTTCTTTTTCCGCCACCAGTTCCGATAGTAGGCGGCCATCCCATTCCGAGGGGACAGCAAACTCATACAACTCGACTTCACCATTCCCCGCTGAATAAACGGTGCGCGTCTCCTGTTGGTACAGCAACTCTTCGATGCGCTGCGCCCCCCAGCTCGATGAGCTGACCAGTTGAACACCGAACACCTCCAACATCGAGCGCCAGCGAGAGTTGTAATTTCGCACCACAATATTCGGAACATGAAACTCTTCCCGTGCAATGTGGGCAATGACTGCATTCATCGTATCTGAGTTAGTTACCACCGCTAAGCCATCCGCCTCATAAAGACCGGCCCGTTTCAAGACATCATAGTTCAGCACATGGCCTTCCACCAAACGCCCCTTAAAATCTACGGGCAAATTGTGGAAGGCGCTTTCCGATTTATCCACCACCACCACTTGATGGCCATTCAAATAGAGGCGGTGAGCCAGCTCAGCGCCGACGCGACCACAACCAATGACAACTAGTTTCATCGTAAACTCACTCCAACACGCTACAATTTCATAAGCGCTTCATCTTACATCGGCTTGAAAACAGCGTCAAGATAGCTGACATAAATTTTTCCTATCCATTTGGATGACCACGCCGAAACGAACAGGCCGCCAGAATGGCGTCATCCTGGCGGCCTGATCACTCATCGCATCTCAGCGCCAATCAGCTTCGTCGCCGCCCGCTCATCCCCGCCACTACCGAAACCCAGTAGAGTAGTTGCAACACTGCGGTGACCAGCGCAGCTACATACGTCAAGGCGGCTGCATTCAACACATTGTTCACGCCGCGCATTTCTTCTTCGCTAACAATCAAACCCGAATCGGTCAACAGCTTACGCGCTCGCGCTGAGGCGTTCAGCTCAACCGGTAATGTGGCCAGAGCGAACAGTGCGCCTCCAGAAAAAACTGCCACGCCCAACCAGGCTATACCGGTGAGCTGCAAGAGCAGACCGATGAGGATCAAAATCCACCCCAGATACGAGCCGATATTGACCGCCGGCACCAGCATAGCGCGCAGTCGCAAAGGAAAATATTCTTCTTTATCCTGCATGGCGTGGCCCAGTTCGTGGGCAGCGATCGCCAACGCCGCGACCGAGGGGCTATCGTAAACACCCTGCGAAAGACGCAAGGTTTTATCGCGCGGGTCGTAGTGATCGGTCAATTCGCCAGGCACGCCCTCGATGCGTACGCCATACAAACCGCCGGACTGGATCAAACGTTGGGCGGCTTGAGCGCCGGTGAAGCGGCTGCGCGCCGGCACCTGACTCCAGCGGCTATAAGCAGAACGCACATAGAATTGCACCGCCATCATCAACAGTATGGCAGGAAGCATAAACATCAAGTAACGCGAGTCAAACCACATGGCATTTCTCCTTGCTAAAGTACTCTTACGACTTACAAATCATAATTTCTGGCATCATGGCGTTGGAGTCGCCTGAGCTGCGGTTGGCGTGGGAACCGTAGTCGGTGGAAGCATCAATTTATTGAGCAAAACAGCGATTGCCTGCTCCAACTGTGGATCCTTGCCTGCTGCCAGATCCTCTTCTGTAATCTCCACAACGAAATCTGGCTGCAATCCCACCTCATGGATCTGACGACCATTGGGAGTTAACCAACGAGCGACAGTTACCCGCACTGCCCCTTGACCGTTTTCCAGCTCAACATAGTTTTGCACCGACCCTTTTCCATAGGTGGTAACTCCCACCAGATAGCCGCGCCCACGATCCTGGATTGCGCCAGCCACAATTTCTGAAGCCGAAGCGCTGCCCTCATTGACCAATACCACCAAAGGAATATCCGTCGCCTTGCCGCCGCGCCGCGCTTCATAAACATCCCTGCGACCATCGCCGTACTCTTCAATCATTATCACGCCATCTTCAATAAACTGCGAAGCGACATCAATGGCGGTTACCAGATAACCGCCGCCGTTGTTGCGCAGATCCAGGATCATGCCAACCGGCTTTTCCTTCATCAACTCGTCAATCGTCTTTCTCAAACTGGCTGCAGTGTCATCACCGAAGGTATATAGCCGAATATAAGCAATGTTATCTTCCAGCATCTCGCCAGCCACGGTGGGGACAACGATGGCTGCACGTTTCACCGTCACATCGAATGGCTCATCCACGCCCTGACGCAGAATCGTTAAGATGACTGTGGTGCCCTTTGGCCCTAGCACATGCTGACGGGCGTATTCGCCATCTTTGCCGGTCATATCCTCGCCATCAATTGCAATCACCTTGTCCCCCGGTCGCAGACCCGCTTCTTCCGCCGGCGAACCGGGCATAGGGCTGATGATGGTTAAATAATCCTGCGTGATGTCCACCCAGGCGCCAATGCCTTCGTATTCCTGACCTTCCAGATGTGCCTGGGTCTCCTCGAACATTTTAGGATCCATATAAGAGCTGTGCTGATCACCCAGAGCTTCTACCATCCCCTTGATCGCGCCGCGCATCAAAGCCACTTGATCCACCGGCTGATCCACGTAAAGTTCATTGACCAGATCCCAGGCTTGCCAAAATGGCTTAAACAGCTCCTTCAAATCTTGTGGCGTACCCGTCTGATCGCCGGCAGGGGTCTCTTCTACAGTTTGGGCGCCTGTTTGAAGGAAAGGCAACTTGGCAATAGGCGCCGCCCCAGGCGTGCGAAAAGTCCAGCCGGCAATAAAACCTGCTGAACAAGCGCCTGTCAGCAAGATGATGACCACTAGCACGCTAAAGGTAACAACAATTGGTTTTCGTTGCATGAAAATTCTTCTCCCTCCCGCCGCCGGCGACGGACTGCTGACCACAAACGTCGCCGCGACAGAAGTCAATCAATGATCTTCCGAATTGTCCAACGACATCTATCAATCAACCTCAAAGATTATCACAAATTGGTTAGAGATAGATAAGCATCGTGCAAGAATTGTGATAGAGCTATTCCGGATCGTTTTACGTGATCCGAAACGGGTTGAAATCGGTCTGTTCATCGAAATAGTCTTCCTGCTCGGCTCGCTTAAGGAAATTTACCACCTGATAGGTGACCGGCGTCATCAGCGCCTCTACCCCAACTTTAAACAGATAATTGGTGAGCGTCAAGGTCAGCCAGATTTGTGGGACAAAACCGGGCACACGCAGCAAGGTCGCCAGAGAAACAAACACGAATGTATCCACCCCCTGTCCGACAAGGGTGCTGCCAATCGTGCGCGTCCACAACCAACGCCCACGGGTACGGATTTTCATTTTTGCCAAAACATACGAATTGGAAAATTCGCCCGCCCAGTATGCCGCCAGGCTGGCAATCACAATTGCGCCGCTGCTGACGCCTCCCAGAATTGCCAGATAAGCATCTTGACCAACGTTGGTTTCCCACAGCGCTTCGCCGGGCAATTTAGCTACCACCCATAATACTACGCTCATCAGAAGCGAACAGGCAAAACCAGTCCAGATAACCCTGCGCCCAAAACGGTACCCATAGACTTCGGTTAACACATCGCCAAAAATATAACTCAGTGGAAAGAGCAACGTGCCGGCGTCAAAAGCCAACGGCACACCCAACAAGGATATGCCCCAATCCACGATTTTCGCCGAAGAAGCAATATTACTGATCAGCAATACAGTAACAAACAATGCCATAATCCGATCTGCATATTGATAACGCATACCGTCTCCTTAAGAAATTGATCTAAGTGGTGTTCTCGCTATGTCTCTGAACCGTCCCTCACCCCAACCCTTGCCCCTAGGACAGGGATTCGGAGATTATTCTTCCAACCACCTTTCCAAAAATACCTTCAAAGAAGCCGGATCGCTGACTTGTTCGGTATATGCCAGCAGCGCCTCTCCGTCCAGCGGATAAAGCGGGTGACAGGAGGTCGGCAGCGCTCCTTTTTCAGCCAATACCACTGCGTGCGTCAAAGGTCCAACTAAATCCACGCGGCTCAGTTCAGGCATAATCTCCTCTGTCGTTAAAATCACCCGATCCGCTGCAAGCATCAATTCCTCATCAATCCCCTTATTATTGCCAATTACAGCGTTGCCATCTATATCAGCGCGCAAGGCATGGATCACTGCTACATCCGGTCGAATGGCGGGAAATGCCATCAACTCCTCTCCATTATACGGATCCACAATGGTGCGCACATCCGGACGCAGGGCGGGCAAATCGGTGCCTAACCAGCCACGCCCCGGCATAAACCCTACGCCGGCAATTTGCGCCCGTAAACCGAGAGCCAAACTGGCTTCTGTCTCTTCGATCACCTCCACCTCGCCACGATTGGCATAATAAGTGAACATGGGCGCCAATCCGAAAATTTCCAAACCGAAATAACAGGTGCGCACTCGCTTCACCATCCCTACGCCCACCAAAAGGTCGCTCTCCAACCCGGCAGTAAAAGCCAATAAGGTGAGATCTCTAGGCTCGCCGGTTTCAAAAAAACGGCGGATCAGAGCACGCACGTAAGCCATTGGACGCCGATAAAGCGTCATCCCACCCAGGGCGAGGCAGCAACCAGAAGGCGTCAGCGCTGCGGCTTCTTCGATGGTGAGTAATTTGCGGTTCGCGACGGTATCCATTCTAATAAATAGCTCCATAAACACGAGCGCACCGAAAGCGCAACGCTTCCCCGTGGATCACCTCTCTCCGTTCGCCCACAATTCAGGCAATACATCAGGAAGCTCCAATAGATCTGCCAGGCGGAAATCCGCCTCAGAGTGATTCTCGCTATTCCCATGCACCCAAACGGTGGTAAAACCCAGGCGACGGGCGGCAGCCAGATTGGCAATGGAGTCATCGAACAGCACACATCCATTAGCTTCCGAAAGCCCGGCGCACGCTAACGCCCGTTGGTACGCCTGGATATCCGGTTTGCACACAAAGCCCAAAGCGCGAATATCAATGATGCCGCAAAAGCAATCGCTTACCCCCAGGGTCGAAAGCACCCGATGGGCATGGTCTACGTCTGCGTTGGTGAAGATCCAACGAGGCTGGCGCAGGTGGAGCAATAACTGACGCAGTCGCGGCGCGGGCTGGATATATTGCTCCAAAGGCAGATCATGCACATAACGTAGATATTCATCTGCATCTACGGCGTAATGCAATTGCAGGCCGCGCAATGTGGTGCCATATCTCTCATAATACTGACGGCGTATCGCTGGCACCTGGTCAGGAGGAATAGACAAGCGCTCAGCCATGAATTGTCCCATCCGCTCGCGAATCGCCGCCCATAAACCATTTTCATGCGAGTAGAGCGTATCGTCCAGGTCGAAGAATAAAGCCTTATACATCATGGGGCTATTATACAGAGGTTCACGCATCTGAGATAGACCTGGTGGCGACTTCCACCCTTTCATAGGTCTGGGGGTTACTTTATAATACTTTCCATGAGTATCCAAATATTGCCTGCGGAAGTCGCCTCACAGATCGCAGCCGGGGAGGTGGTAGAACGACCGGCGTCTGTGGTTAAAGAACTAGTAGAAAATTCGCTCGACGCCGGAGCCTCTTTTATCACCATCTCTATCGAAGGTGCAGGGCAGCGTTTGGTGGAAGTAATTGACGACGGCTGCGGCATTCCGGCCGACGAGTTAGCGCTGGCGGTCGAACGCCACGCCACCAGCAAACTCACCGCTGCCGCGGACTTGTTCAACATCCAAACCCTGGGCTTTCGCGGCGAAGCGCTGGCATCCATCGGCTCGGTCTCTAACCTCACCCTGATCTCACGCACCGCGCAGTCGTCCGTGGGAGCAAAACTACGCATGGAAGGCGGCCAACTACTCAGTCTGCAACCAGCCGGCGCGCCAAAAGGGACAACCGTGCGCGTCGAAAACCTGTTTTATAACGTACCGGCCCGTCTAAAATTCCTCAAAAGCGAAGCGACCGAACGGCGATGGATTGATAATCTGGTCGTCCGCTATGCTCTGGCGTATCCAAACGTCCGCTTTCATCTGGTGCAAGATCGGCGGCCGGCCCTGCAGACCAGCGGGCGCGGCGAGCTGCGTGAAATCCTAGTTGCACTCTATGGCGCAGATGCAGCTCGTCAGATGCTTGAAGTGAATTTGATTGATGAGGGAATGCGCATCGGCGGGTTCATCAGCCCGCCGTCGCTCACCCGCAGTCATCGCAGAGATATTTTCTTCTACGTTAACGGACGGCCAGTGCAAGATGGGGCGCTCAGCGCAGCGCTTTTGAAAGGTTACCATACACTGTTGATGGTAGGCCGCTACCCGCTAGGGGCGATTTTCATCGAAATGTCGCCCAACGCTGTGGACGTCAACGTTCATCCAACCAAAGCAGAAGTCCGCTTTCGCCAACCCGAACAGGTCTTTGCCGCCCTTCAATCGGCGGTGCGGCGAGCGCTTCTCGCCCATAGCCCAGCGCCGGGTTTGAATGTTCCGCTACCCTGGGGCGCCGGCGACCGCACTCCATCCACCTTCGTGGGGCAAATTGATCCAGGCTGGATTACCCAGGAAAAGTACGCCCCGACGGGTGAGCCAAACGAACCGCAGGATGCAAACATGCCCATCAGCGAAACCCCTCCAGTAGGGACAAGTTCGCAACCCACCTTGCCCGGTCAACGCATCCCCTTGCTGCGACCCATCGGCCAAATCGCTGCCGCCTACCTGGCGGCAGAGGGTCCAGACGGTCTGTACCTGATTGATCAACACGCGGCTCATGAACGCGTGCTCTTCGAGCGATTTCTGGCCCAACGCAGCACAGGCGTCCCCTCGCAGGCGCTGCTCCAACCAGCAGCCGTCCATCTATCTGCCGCAGAAGCTCGCCTGCTTGCCGATCAGTTGCCTACCCTGACCAGTTTGGGATTTCAGGTGGAGCCGTTTGGGCCAGGTGTCTTTCTCGTTCGCGCTATCCCGGCGTTGCTAGCTCACAGCAATCCAGAAGATGCGCTGCGGGCGCTGGTGGAAAACTTTGAAGAGGACGAAACGCCGTTGCAAGCCCTTCATGAGGAGCTCATCATTGCTCGAGTGTGTAAGCGAGCCGCGGTGAAAGCCGGCGCAATCCTGTCTATGGAGGAGCAGCGCGCCTTGCTGTTCGACCTGGAAGCTTGCCAATCGCCGCGCACCTGCCCGCATGGCCGTCCAACCATGATCCATCTATCGGTAGATTTACTAGAACGACAATTCGGCCGTAAGGGCGCGCGCTAACCGCTCACTCCCCCAAAACTTCGGCTACAATCCGCGGGATCACCTGAGCCACGTCTTCGTGTAAGACGACGTCGGCGCGCACATCCAGATAAGTCGGAGTATGATTAATCAACACCAAATGAGCGCCATTTTCCAGGGCGCGCATGGGCAGACCAGCTACCGGCAAAACCTCCAGCGACGACCCGGCGACAATCATTACATCACAATTCTTGCTGGCTTCCTGCGCCTTCAACCAGGTGCGCGCCGGCAGTTGTTCGCCCATCAACACCAGATCCGGCTTGAGAATGCTGCCGCAAACCGGGCAATAAGGCGCTTCACCGCGTTCTAGGTATGGTTCGATGTATCCCTGAGCATCCACTGTGCGATAGCAGCTTGTGCAGGTAAGGCTGCGCATCGAACCATGCACGTCTAGTACGTTTTTTGACCCGGCGCGTTGATGCAGCAAATCAATGTTTTGGGTGATAACGGTCTGCACATACCCCGCCTGCTCCAGTCGAGCAATCCCGTAATGCGCCGGATTGGGCTCGGCTTCAAAAATGCCTCTCGCCAAAGTCCGCAACCAGGAATAAAACCCTAAGGGGTTATAGCGAAAGGCACTCAAATGGATCGAACTTCTCCCAAAGGCCGCTATCTTTCGTACGAAAATCAGGAACGCCAGATGGCGTAGAAATCCCCGCGCCAGTCAACACCACCGCTTGCTTACTCCCCCGAATAATATCGGCTGCGCAGCGAATTCCCATCAAAGCAGATCCCGTCAGGTCTGTCATGAATTCCCTTTAGCGTGAGTTTTGCAGCAATCTTTGCGCCAGGCTAACCACCTGCTGAGTCACTACGCCATCCGTCTGACGCAAGATCATCGGCGTATTAGAGACCTGCGCCTGGTATGCCAGCTCTGGAGCGGCTGTGAACACATGACCAATCTTCAACCCAAGCTGATCTTGCACTTGACCTAGCGAAAGTTGCATCCCTGCGCGCTGGCGGTTCACCAACGCCAGGAGGATATTCCCGGTGGGCAACCCCTGCTCAACGATCAGGTCATATAAAGCCCTGGACTGCGTCACAGTCTGACCAATCGGTTCGATCACCAATACTGCCTGGCGGCACTCCTTGAGAACTTTCCGATTCACCGGCGTTAAAGACGCTCCCAGGTCAAAGATTACAAAATGAGCCAAAAAAGCTACCTGACGGCAGATGGCGTAAAAATGATCTACTGAATTCAAATGACGCGCTTCGCCTGGCTGCGGAGAAGACAACAAGAGTTTGACGCCGCTGGTATGGGTCGCCAGTTCTCTCTCGATGATTTGCGGAGAAATGGACGCCGGGTTTAACGCAAACAAGCGGTTGAAACCTTGCGCGTTTGTGATGCCCAATTCCAACCCAATGGTGCCGCAGCCTGGACGAAAATCCGTTACAATCACCGACTTTTTCGATAACCCGTGCAAGGCGATGCCCGTATTGATCGCAAGGGTGGAAACTCCCACTCCCCCTTTCGCAGAGATAAAGGCAATGCGATGACCTTCTTCTGAATGACTTATCTCTGTAGCGGCGTGCACGCTGGTTTTACGTCGCAGCACCGCCTTGACATGCGCGATCAACTCTTTGGGCTGGATCGGCTTGGTCAGATAATCGTCTGCGCCGGCCTCATAACCTTCCAGCTTTTCTTCCATTTGCGTTTTGGCGGTGAACATGACGATCAGGATGTCCTGTGTCTGAGGATCTGCCCGCAATTGACGGGCGACTTGCACCCCGTCAATATCTGGCATCATCAGATCCAGGACGATTAAATCAGGCTTTTCGCTGCGCGCCAAATTTAACGCCTGTTGTCCATTGGAAGCTGCCAGGATGATGTATCCTTGCCCTTCCAACATCATCCCCACCAGGCGCAAAGTATCTAAATCGTCATCCACCACAAGGATTTTCTCAGCCATGGCATCCACTCACATAGAGGCTACTTGCGAGGCAGGCTTTACGGACATCCAGAGACTGTCACCCACAGTCTAGCATAAAGCGATGGATCGGGCAAGCGCCGCTGCGCTCAAACAATATTATAATCTGCTCAATGCTCCTGGAACATTTGGATTCAACCCTGCAAGAAGTTTGCCGTCTTGAACGCCGACTGATCGTAGTGGGCGTCTCCGGCGGAGCAGATAGCCTATGCCTGATGCACGCTCTGATCCAGCTTGGCTATCCTGTGCTTGTCGGCCATCTGGATCACAGTTTGCGACCCGAATCGGCGGATGAGGCGCAAATTGTTCAGCGGCTCGCAAACGAATGGGGGGCGGTGGTAGTGTGCAGCAGAGAAGATGTCGCTGCCTACGCTCGGCGAAACCGAGAATCGATCGAAGAAGCCGCCCGAACCTTACGCTATCGTTTTCTCTTCCGCCTGGCGCAGGAACGGGAAGCGCAGGCGGTTGCCGTGGCGCATACCGCAGACGACCAGGTGGAAACCGTGCTGATGCATTTACTGCGCGGCGCAGGGCTGAGCGGACTGCGCGGCATGACGTATCGCAGTTTGCCCAATCCATGGAGTCGCACCATTCCACTGGTCAGACCGCTGTTGGGAATTTGGCGCGAAGAGATCTTGCATTATCTGGAACAATACAAGCTGCATGCCACGCTGGATGCCAGCAATTTGGATGTGACCTATTACCGTAATCGCCTGCGCCATGAAGCTCTGCCTTATCTTGAGAAGCTCAATCCTGGCGTGCGCCAAAGGCTGTGGAAAACCGCCGAATTATTGCGCGAAGAGGAGGAGCTGATCGAAGCCATCACCGTCGAAGCCTGGCAAGCATGTGCGCTGATTGTGGAAGACAAGGCGATCGCCTTTGACGCCGATCGGCTGCGCCAACAGCCGCTTGCCATGCAGAGGCGTTTGATACGCCGGGCGATTGCCCGGCTGCGCCCCAGTTTGCGCAACATTGATTTCGATTCAATCGAACGGGCGCTATCTTTTCTTCGTTTGCCACCTCGCAGTGGTCAGATGGATCTGATCTCCAACCTGCGGTTGGAACGAGAAGGGAAGCGCCTGTGGCTGGCAGAACATGATGCGGCCCTGCCCGGCGCAGATTGGCCACAAATCCAACCAGGGGTTGAGCTATGGCTGGACATCCCCGGAGAAGTGGAACTTGCCGCGGGCTGGCGATTGCGCGCCGAAGTCTGCGATAACACGCCGCAACGTTTTGATCAGGCGCTTGCCAATCCAGATCCCTATCAGGCGTGGCTTGACCGGGAAACTTTACAGTCGCCGTTGCTCATACGCCGCCGCCGCCCTGGCGACCGTTTTCGACCATTGGGTATGGGCGGACGCTCGCTCAAACTATCCGATTTTATGATCAACGTGGGTTTGCCTCGGCGCGCCCGAGATGGTTGGCCGTTGGCGCTTTCCGGCGAGGAGATCGCCTGGCTGCCCGGTTACCGACCCGGGGAGCGTTTCGCTCTAAGAAAAGAAACCGAAAAGATCGTCCTCCTGACCTTGAAAGCAGATAAATAAATAATTTAAGAGCGCCGGGGTTGCCCGCCAACCCGGCGCTCATTCAAGGAGGAGAAGAAGAAATGATACAAATATCCTAGCACAGGGAAAACGGATTTGCTTGACGCTTACGCGACGACCAACCGACGCTTGTCCGGCGATTCACCGGCAATCGGCTGAGAAGTCCTTAATCAAAGCAGCCGGAACCCGAAGTTCCGGCTGCGCTGCAACTACCAGTTTTTTAGAATAACCCTACCACGCGACCGGTCTCCAAATCCAGGTCAACATCGTAGAAGACCGGGCGGGTCGGCAAGCCGGGCATGGTGCGCATGGTGCCCAGCAATGGATACAGGAAGCCCGCTCCTACCGAAGCGCGAATATCGCGGATTGGAACACGGAATCCTTTGGGCACGCCCTTTACTTCTGGATCATGGCTCAAGCTCAAGTGAGTTTTTGCCATGCACAGCGGCAGCTTGTCAAAACCCAGGCGAGTGTAGAGCTCGATCTTTGCCTCCGCCTTAGGGAGATAATCCACGCCATCGGCGCCGTAGATCTCGGTGCAAATGATCTCGATTTTCTCCTTGATGGACATATCCAGATCATATAAGAAGCGAAAATTGCTGGGCTTTTCAGCCGCCTTGACCACTGCCTCAGCCAAAGCAACCGCGCCCTTGCCACCATCCATCCAGTGGGTGGAGACCACCGCGTCGTCTGCGCCGGCTTCCAGCGCTGCCTCGCGCACCAACGCCACTTCGGCAGGGGTATCAGTGGCAAAGGAATTTACTGCCACCACCACCGGAATGCCAAAGCGCAGCGCGTTCTTGATGTGCACCTGCATATTCCCCAGGCCAGCGCGTAGCAAGTCCAGGTTCTCGTCTGTGTACGCTGCATCCAACGGCCGACCTGCAACGACTTTGGGCCCGCCTCCATGCATCTTCAGGGCGCGCACGGTTGCCACCAGAACCACAACGCTGGGGATCAAGCCAGAGTAACGGCATTTGATATTAAAGAACTTCTCCATACCAATATCCGCGCCAAAGCCAGATTCGGTGACCACATAATCCGCCAGCTTCAACGCGATACGATCCGCAATGATGGAGCTATTGCCGTGGGCAATGTTTGCGAAGGGGCCAGCATGCACGAAGACCGGCGTACCTTCCAGTGTTTGCATCAGGTTGGGTTTGATGGCGTCCTTCATCAGAACAGTCATCGCGCCAGCGACGCCCAGATCCTCGGCGGTGATAGCTTCGCCTTTGCGGTTGGTGCCGATCACAATGCGGCTAAATCTTTCGCGCATATCCGCCAGGTCAGAGGTCAGCGCCAAAATCGCCATGATTTCGCTGGCTACGGTGATGTCAAAGCCCGTGCGGCGGGTGAAGCCCTTTTCTTCGGGCCCCAAACCGATCTCAATCTCGCGCAGGAAACGATCGTTGGTATCCACCACCCGTCGCCAGGTGATGCTGTTGGGGTCAATATCCAACCGCGCAAAGCGCGCCTTTTCCTCCGGCGTCAAGTCATTCGGATCGGTCTTATCAATTCCCAATCGCTTCAATCGCCGCAGCATGGAGGGAGAGAACCTGCGATTGCCTTGCTTATCCGCCGGGCAGAGAGCGTTGAACAGTTTGATGTCATCCGGCTGATTGGCTTCATGGAACATGCGGGCGTCAATTGCCGCAGCCAGCAAATTGTTGGCTGCGGTGATGGCGTGAATATCACCCGTCAAATGCAGGTTGAAATCCTCCATGGGAACTACCTGGCTGTAACCACCACCAGCCGCCCCACCTTTGATGCCAAATGTCGGCCCCTGGCTGGGTTGGCGAATGCAGGTGAAAACCCTCTTTCCCAGGTGCGCGCCCAGCGCCTGGCTGAGACCTACCGTGGTTGTCGTCTTCCCCTCACCTAAAGGCGTGGGGGTGATGGCCGTCACGTCAATATATTTGCCGTTCGGCACATCCGCCAGTCTGTCCAGCGCTTCCAAACGAACCTTGGCAATGTAATTGCCATGCAATTCCAGTTCCTCTGGCAAAAGCCCAACTTCCTCTGCAATCTGCATGATCGGCTTCAGTTGCGCTTCCTGGGCGATTTCAATATCCGATGGCACCGGACGACGCAAATGGATCGGTGTTGGAGTAAATTGTCGCTGTCCAATAGAAACGCTCTTGCTCATGTCTGTTTGCCCTTTCGTTGAGAATTATATGGCGGTTTACACCAGATGGCCTTTCAGTTCGACTTTACTACTCCCCTTATTGTGACAGGTTTCACGTCTTTTTTCAATGGACGCTTTTCCTAAATGAGAGAGTAAAGTGTCACTTTTTGCCTGTCTTTTGTCAGCCAAGTTCGCCGTGGGGTGGGCTGGGTATGCCAAAGCAACGGAAGTCATAGGGTTGTAAAATCAAATCCTGTAGTTGAAAGGCCTCCTCGCTCATCAAGTCCATCAACTCGTAGCTCAAGCCATACAGGCGCAACAAATTCGCCGAGATGCGCTGTTCATTCTCGCTGAAATTGGCGAACACCAGCGCCCGGCTATGATCGCCGATGCGCAAATAGCCCAAGACATGCTCATTTTCCGTAGCAATCACCTGCAATTCGTTGCCGGCAAACGCCGTAGTGCGCTTGCGCAATTCGATCAAACGGCGCAGACCTTGAAAGATGCGTCCTTCGACGCTTTGCACGTCTTTACGGCGCTCAACAGCGCACCAATCGGTAAACGGTCGGTGCACCCAACGGCCATCGCCGGCTTTCGCCGGGTCATCGCGATACTGATAATCATTGAGAACGCCGATTTCATCGCCCAGATAGATCAGTGGGATGCCACCCACGGTGAGGATGACGCTGTGTATCAATAAAATGCGTCGAATGGCAAGTTCCACTTCAACAGCGGTCTCTTCACGTAACGCCTTTTCCAGCCCGGCTAACGAAGCGCAACTGCCCGAAATACGGGCGTCCCCCGTTTTGGGGTTCTCCTGAAAGGGCAGACCTCGCGCAAAACTCCCCGGAAATCTTCCGGTATAAAATGCGTTCAAGAAGCGGCGATGATCGAACCCGTTAATATTCAACTGGGCGGCATCTTCGTCCGAAAACGTCCAGCCAATATCATCATGGCAACGCACGTAATTCACCCAGGCGCAGCCGGCTGGAATGCGGAAACGCTGTCGCAATGCCTGATCTAACATGCGCGTTTCGCGCGTCGCCAGCGAATTCCACAACAAAGCCATTAACAAAGGATTGTAAGACAGTTGACATTCCTGCGGCGAGATATATTTGATTACCTCGTCAGGGTGAACGATGGCTTCCGATTTGAAAAGCAACGCTGGGGCTGCAATACGGGCGCAGGCATTGAACGCCTGGATCAGCATGTGCGCCTGGGGCAAATTCTCACAACTCGTGCCCAGTTGTTTCCAGATAAAAGCCACTGCGTCCAGGCGCAGGACCTCCACTCCGAGATTGGCTAAAAAGAGCATTTCCTCCACCATACGGTTGAAGACCACCGGATTGGCGTAGTTCAAATCCCATTGGTAAGCATGAAAAGTAGTCCACACCCACTTGCCGATTTCGGGCCGGTAGGAAAACGCTCCGGGATGCTCATCTGGGAAGATCTCACGCAAATGCGCCTCGTAAGCATCCGGCATTCGCCGATCCGGGTACATGCGATAATATTCCTGATACTCCGGATCGCCTGCCAGAGCCTTCAACGCCCATTCGTGCTCATCCGAGGTGTGATTAAAGACCAAATCCAGCACCAGGCTGATCCCCTCACGGCGCAGATCATCGGCCAGCGCCGCCAATTCATCCACCGTCCCCAGATCGGGTCGTACTTCCCGGTAGCTGCTGACCGCATAACCGCCGTCGTTTTCCCCCTGCGGGACGCGAAACAAAGGCATCAGGTGCAAATATGTCAAACCTAACTCTTTGAAATAGGGAATTTTCTCCCGCAGAGATTGCAGATTGCCGGCAAATAGATCCACATAACACACCCCGCCTAACATCTGGTTCGATTGAAACCAGAGCGGATTTTGCTCACGTTCCTGGTCGAGGGTTTTTAGTTCTAACGATCGGGCGATCCACATGCGCGCCAGCGTGAGCAGTAAATCCTCCAGATGGTAGAAAAAGTCATACTGCTCTGCATATAGGCGATAATACAGCTCAAAAAGTCGCGGGAAATGCCGCCGCAGGCGAGCTTCAAAGATCGGCCACTCATTTTTCTGCGCCCCCTTTTGCGCTTTGTAGAATGATTTAACCCGCGGTAAGAGCCGGGTAAGAGAGGCGTTTATTTTCCTTTCCAGTTCGTCCATCTCTGCCTGCCTTTTTCATGATCGGGGCGGCGCAGTCGTGTTGCGTTCGATCAGCTCGGTTGGCAGCACCTCGCACACCGGTTCACGATACAATCCAGCCAATGCCTCCAGTAATAGCTCTACCCCGCGTTGCCCCGATTCGTAAAGCATTTGACGAATTGTGGTCAACCCTAACAACTCAGCAATTTCGATGTCATCATACCCGATCACCGAAAGGTCGTGCGGCACCTGCAAACCCGCATTGCGCGCTGCTTGCATCACCCCAATCGCCTGCGTGTCGCTGGCAGCGAAGATAGCGGTGGGTCGTTCTGGAAGAGCAAGCATCTGCTCCGCCAGGAGTTGCGCCGGGTAGCGCCCATGTTCGCCCTGCCCAAAATACTCCGGTCGAAATGCCACCCCTGCCAGCTCTAGAGCCTGGCGGTAGCCCTGAAAACGATCCCGGCTGGAGGTAAAGTTGAATGGGCTTTCCAGCCAATCGCCAATAAAACCGATCCGCCGATGACCCAGGTTGAGCAGGTATTGGGTTGCTTTGAACCCACCCAACACATCATCCGTGATAACGCGATTAAGTTGAGATAAGGATGGGTGATTGGCATCCACCAAAACGATCGGCGTTTCCGCCCGCGCCAGTTTGGGAATATCTTCATCCCGCGGCGAAAGCGATAAGATAATCACCCCATCCGCTCGTTCACGTCTTGGAATCTCGCGGAAACACTCATCGCGGCGCTTGACCGTTTCTACATTGTAAACATTCAGATCGTACTCACTCTCCAACAATGTGTTTTGGATGCCGCGCAAGCGCTCGATGAAAGCCGGGCGGGTGAAAAACGGCGCAATTACCGCCACAGTTAACGTTTTGCCGCTGGATAACCGCCGAGCTGCAGGGTTTGGCACAAACTCCAGTTCATCAATCACCTGCAAAACGCGGTGGCGCGTCTCTTCGCTGACCAATGGACTGCCATTAATCACGCGCGAAACCGTCGCCAGCCCCACCCCTGCCCGCTTGGCGACATCTCGAATGGTCACATTTCGCATTCCGAACCTCGTCTAATTGCGTTATTTTTTACCGGTCGCCTTTATCCTCCGCCAGCCAGGCGTATTGATAAGGGGCCAATTCGAGACGTAATTCACCGGCTTGTACCCGCTCCATTTTCTCAGGATGAACCACATCCTTCACCAGACCATCTTTCAAGCCACGCCAAACCAGGCACACCGATTGCGTTTCCGGCGTCAGGTTCTGAACGATCAACAAGTGGTCATTTTCGTAACTACGCCAGTAAGCTGCTACGCCATTTGATTTCACTTCCGCCCAGGCAAAATCACCCCAGCCGAAAACGCGGCGCGCTTTGCGTGTCGCAATCATACGCCGAATGACGTTCCAGAGGGAAGTCGGATCGGCGCGTTGGGCGGCCACATTCACCCGCTGTGGAGAATAATCCTCCTGCTGAATGAGCGGAGCATAAAACTTCTCCGGCGCAGCGCTCGAAAAACCCGCGCCAGGGTCGGCGTTCCATTGCATCGGCGTGCGCACGCCATTACGATCCGGCAACCAGATATTATCGCCCATGCCAATCTCATCGCCGTAATAAATAATGGGGGAGCCAGGAAGCGTGAACAGCAAAGAATTTGCCAGCTCGATCTTACGCCGATCGTTATCCAGCAGCGGCGCCAGGCGGCGGCGGATGCCCAAATTCAATCGCATACGCGGCTCTGGCGCATATTCTCGCCACATCCATTGCCGCTCTTCCTCGGTCACCATTTCCAGAGTTAATTCGTCGTGATTGCGCAGGAAAGTGCACCACTGACAGGTTTCGGGGATGGGGGGAGTGCGTTCCAGGATCCATTCCAACGGCGTTCGATCGCCCTTGCGCAACGCCATAAAAATGCGCGGCATGACCGGAAAGTGAAACGCCATGTGAAATTCATCCCCATCGCCAAAATAAGGGCGCACATCCTCCGGCCATTGATTGGCTTCACACAGCAAGACGCTCCCTGGATAGTTTTCATCCAAAAATCGCCGCAAACGCTTCAGATACGCGTGTGTTTCTGGTAGATTTTCGCAATTTGTCCCTTCCCGCTCAAAAAGATAGGGGACAGCATCGGCGCGGAATCCGTCAATGCCCATATCTAACCAAAATTTGGCTACCCGGATCATTTCATCCTGAACCGCCGGGTTGTCATAGTTCAGATCTGGCTGCGACGAGTAAAAGCGGTGCCAATAATACTGCCCCGCGACTTCATCCCAAGCCCAATTTGACTTTTCTGTGTCCAGGAAAATAATACGCGCCAGAGCGTATTTCTGGTCGTTGTCGCTCCATACGTAATAATCCCGATAAGGGGAAGAACGATCGGCGCGCGCCGCTTGAAACCAGGGGTGCTGATCTGAAGTGTGATTGAGCACCAGATCCGCGATCACGCGCATGCCTCGCTGATGAGCCTCGTCCACCAAATCCCTGAAATCTTGCAGGTTGCCATACTCTGGCAAAACGCCGTAATAGTCGGCAATATCATAGCCGTCATCGCGCAATGGCGAGGGATAGATCGGCAACAACCAGAGACAGGTCACTCCCAACGCTTCCAGATAATCGAGTTTCTCGATCACACCGCGCAAGTCTCCATGTCCATCGCCGTTTGAATCGCGAAAGGCGCGCACATATAACTCATAAAAAATTGCGTCTTTATACCAGAGAGCATCTTTGGGTATTGTTTTTAGTATCCTATCCATCATGTCCGTTTCTTCATTTTCAACCTTTCAGATAATTGGGTTATGAACATCCCACAGGTTTCTGATTATATAGGTTTGCTTTTTAGGGAACCAGCGGGACTTTTTGCGCCAATTAGTGAGCTGCGGCTTTTGGAAAACGCAACAGCAATTCAAGCGCCAAACCCGTCACCGCACCGGCGACAGCGCCGGTTGAAAAAAAGCCAGGCAAGAACGCCAACCCGCTCGTCCAGGCAACAATGTTGACCATGATCCACCAGCCGGCAAGGAACACCTCCTGGCGCAACACCAACCATTGAGCAAAGCCAGCAATTACTCCCAAGATTACTCCGCTTAAAAATTGCGATTGACCTGGATTCAGCAAGAGCAATACCAATGCAGCAACCGCCCATCCCAATGTTGTAGCGATCAACCAGTTGCGCGGTTGGCGCATCCGGCGCTGAAGCGCGAAATATTGAAGCGCTCCCATGACCACACCAGAGGCGATGAACGAAGCTACGCCGATCAAAAAACCTCCAACCATCCATCCGATGCTGGTGGAAATGATCCAGGTGAATAGAAAAGCCCAATCAAACCCAGAATAGTTTTGCCCATCCATGACGCGTGAAACCTTACCAATCGTCCCTGCAAAGACTGATGGCCGTATTGATTACGGCGGGGAAGATGATCGCCGAGAATTTGCGCTGAATATAATCGCCCGTCGAAGAACTTGATGAACGGATCAGCCTTTGATGGAGCCGGCAAGCAAGCCGCGCACGAAGTAACGCTGCAATGAGAAGAATACAATCAACGGCAGCACCATTGTGACAAAAGCGCCTGCGGTGAGCAAGTGCCAGTCTTGACCGCGATCGCCAACGATAGCCGCCAAGCGCATGGTAACCACCTGGAAATTGCGGTCTCCGCCCAGGAAGATCAGCGCCACCAAATAGTCATTCCAGACCCACAGGAACTGGAAGATGGCGAAGGATGCTAAGGCTGGAACCGAAAGCGGCAGAATCAAACGCGTGAACACGGTGAAATGGGACGCCCCATCTATAAAAGCCGATTCCAGCGTCTCGCGCGGCAAGGTGCTGATGTAGTTGAATAACAGGTAAGTTGCCAAAGGCAGGCCAAAACCGGTATGCGCTAACCAGATCGCCAGGAATGTTCCATTGAGATTCAAGGCGGCGTAATCTCGTAAAATCGGCACCAGCGCGATCTGCAGTGGCACAACCAAAAGCGCCACCACCAGAACGAACATCAAGCGACGTCCGGGGAAATTCATCCAGGCAAAGCCATAAGCGGCAAAGGCAGCGATCAAAATGGGGATCAACGTTGAAGGGACAGCTACCGCTACGCTGTTCAACAAAGCTCCATAGAAGTTATCCCCTGGAATGTTCACCACCGTTCCGTCTTCGCGAGTATAGACAAAGGTCTTGCCCTGCAACACCTGTTTATAGTTATCCAGGGTAAATTTCCAATTCACCGCCCAGACCTTGTCCTGCACCTCAATCGTTCCAATGCGCCGATTTCCGATCCACTGCAAGCGTTGACCGTCTGGCGTGGTTACACCAGCGCGTAATTCCTCGAACGTCGCCGTGACTCCATGAATCGTCATCGGCCCGCTGGCATCCACCCCCTGAGCGCGCGGATCAATCTTCTCTACCACCTCCCACTTGCGATGTGGGAAGATCGCCCACCACGGCGAGGTTTGAATATCGAACCGATCGCGAAAGGAGGAGACTAATAATCCAATGACGGGGATCAGCCAGATCAACACCAGGAGTAGCAAGACGCCATTGACCAGCAATATACCGCGAATGCGTTGGGCGCGCGAGCTTTTCATCAGAACGCCTCCTGTTCCCCAAATCTGCGCAGGTTATAGATCATTACCGGAATGACTGCGATCAACAGGACGATGGCGATCGCCGAACCATAACCTGAATTACGGGCGATAAAAGATTGCCGATAGAACTGGGTGGCAATCACGTCGGTGCCAAATTGACCGCCGGTCATCACCCACACCACATCAAAGATCTTCAGCGTAAATATGATTACAGTGGTGGTAACCGTGATGATCGTGCCGCGAATCGAAGGCACCATGATGCGGAAAAATACCTGTATCTCGTTCGCCCCATCCACACGCGCTGCTTCGATGATCTCCTCTGGGATGCCTTTCAAAGCCGCCGAGAACAGCACCATCGCATAACCGGTTTGCAGCCAGACCACAATAATGACCAGAAACAGGTTATTCCACGGAGATATGGCGGTGTACGCCGGCCAGGCCTGGGGTTGACCGCCCAATCCCACGACAATGGCGTTCAAAAGCCCAATTTGAGGACTTCCAACGGGTTTAACCTCATAGATAAAGTTCCAGATCACCCCGGCGCCAACGAACGAAATCGCCATGGGCATAAAGATCATTGCCTTCGCAAATCTTTCGAACTTGCTGCGATCAGCCAATACAGCAACCAGCAAACCAAAGATTACCGTAAGCGGCGTGGCAATCCCGATCCAAAAGAAAATATTATTGCGGAAAGCCTCGCGCATCAGGCGATCCGTAAACACGGCAACGTAGTTGCCCAAACCAACGAATTGAGCGCGCTGCAAGGCGATAAATTCGCCTGGCGATGAAAACAACAGACTCAACGGAACCCCAGGTGGGCCATCCTTGCTAAACAGGCTGATCCACAGCGTACGTAAGGTGGGTAGAAACAGATACCAGGCGAGGATTGCCATTGCCGGCCCAACAAAGACAAAAGGTTGAAGCCGCGTAGTCCAATAGATGGGCAATTGCTCAACCAACCAGTTGAATACCCAATACAGGACAGCAACGCCTCCCACCCCCCACACAATCGCAATGACGGTGATCGTACCTTTTGACGCGTTACCAGCCCGCAGGAATAAAAAACCCTGGTAAAGAATAAAAAAGGCGATCAAGGGAATAAGCACAGCCAAAGCGATGCGCAGAAGATTCGTCGCCCAACGCGCGATCGGGCTGAGTTCCATGCTTGCGCGTCTCTCAAGGTATTGCATGGTAGACTCCTTTCTTCCGGTCGAGAGCCAACGCCGTGATTGAAGCTGGGGCTGCCAGCTCATTCACCCTGGCAGCCCCAATCCACTACCTCATCTTACTTCGGCCAGGATGCGTCAATCTCGGCCAGCACGGTATCCAGGTCGGCTGCGCCTGACACCCAGTCGGTCATCGCCTTCCAGAACGACCCCGCGCCTACCACGCCCGGCATCAGGTCCGAACCATCAAAGCGGTATGTCGTCGCCTGCGCCACCAGCTCAGCGATCCCCCGCTCCAACGGCACCCCATACATGTCCGGCGTCGCCGTCTTGTGCGCCGCTAACGCCCCACCATCCGACAACCAGCCACTCGCCGATTGTGGCACAGTGAAGTATTCCATCAGCGCTCGCACTTCCGGTCGGTCGTTGAACATCGCCATGATGTCCCCCGCCACCAGGAACGGCTTCCCATACTCCTCGTCTATCGGCGGCAGATAGAAAAAGTCATAATCTACCCCTGCCTTCGCTCCCTCCGGGAAGAAGCCCGTGATGAAGTTCCCCTGACGGTGCAACCAGCACTTCGGCGGCTGTTCGAACATCGGCGCCGGCGCATCCCCAAAGAATGTCGAGACGATCGCCGCACGCCCACCATACACATACCCTTCCTTGAACCAGATGCCCGCCAGAATCTCCGCCGCCCGCTTCACTTCCGGCGACGTGAACGGCAACTCCCCCCTCACCCACTTGTCGTAGTTCTCCGGCGTGGTCGTCCGCAGCATGATGTCTTCCATCCAGTCCGTCGCCGGCCACCCCGTCGCCGCCTGCGACTCGATGCCTACACACCACGGCGTGTCCCCGTCCGCTACGATCTGATCGCTCAACGCAATCAGCTCATCCCACGTCTGCGGTATCTCATACCCCGCCGCATCAAAGTCGTCCTTCGGATACCACACCAGGCTCTTCCCGTTGAAGCGATGCCACACTCCTGCCATCTGCGGCCCGTTCGGCCCCTCGATCGTCCCCATGTCCAGCCAGCTCTGGTTGTACTGCTGCTTCAACCAGTCCAGCGGAATGAACGTCGTCGGGTCCACGATCTTCCCCTGCCTCACGAAGCTCGCCAGCAACCCCGGCTGCGGAAAGTCCGCAATGTCCGGCGCATTCCCCGCATCCACTCGGATCGAGATCGAGCCTTCAAATTCCTTGTTCCCTATGTAGTTCACCGTGATCCCCGTCGCTTCTTCGAACGCCTTCATCGACTCGTTGAAGCGCACTTCGTCTATGTCGGTGAATGGACCATCTACTACCACCGTCGTCCCTTTGTATTCCCCCGCCAACGCTTTCTCCAGATAGCCTCCAGGCGGGGCAACTAACTTGCCAGTCACTGCCGGCGCTTCGGTCGCCGCCGGCGCTTCGGTCGCTGCTGGGGCTTCCGTCGCTACCGGCGCTGTTGTTGGTGTGGCTTGCGGCTGGCAAGCAGCGGCGATCATTGCCACAAGCATCAGAATCGCCGTCAAATTCCACAGGGCACTTTTCTTGTGCATATTCCTTCTCCTTCAAAATTCAGACTAAAAGGTTCCAGGCGGTACTAAGAACGGATTTCTCTTTACAGGTTATTTCGGAAAATTCTTTCGCCCTCTTTTTCCTCCTTTCTCTTCATCACAGTAGAAGTATGAGATGCGCCGCACGATTCCCGGATGATTAACTCCGTATCCAGGATCACGCGGTCGCATGGAACGTGATCTCCACTTAGCAGAGCAATCATCATTTCGCTGGCTCGGTGAGCTAAATCCGAAACCGGCAGGTGAACCGTAGTCAGCGGCGGATCCATATATCGGGCAAAGGGAAGATCATCAAACCCCACCAGGGCTACATCCTGCGGCACAGCCAGCCCCTGCTCGCTGAGCGCGGCGCGAGCGCCCAAAGCCAGCGTATCGCTGGCGACAAATGCGGCGGTGAATTTCGTCTGCCCCGCCAGCAGGTTGCGCATCTGCTCATACCCGCTTTCAATGGTGAAGTCTCCAAAACGTACCAGCGCAGGGTCATAGGCAATGCCCGCCTCTTCCAAAGCGCATTGATACCCGCGCAGGCGTTCCACTGCTGCGGAATAGGTGAGTTGGGCATTGGTGATGCAGGCGATCTGGCGGTGTCCGAGGCGAATCAAATGCGCCACGGCAGATTTTGCCGCGGCGCAATTGTCAATATCCACAACACAGAGCTTCGTGCCGGGAAGTTGGCCGATCAACACGGTTGGAAAGCCATCCACCTCCAGCAACTTCAACGCTTCATCATCCAACCTGGGGCCAGAAAACAAGATGCCATCAATGCGTTTCGCCCGCGCCAGTTGAATGTAGGCTTCTTTGGTATGATCCGGGTCCACAATATCAATCAACAAACACATATCATGCTGACGAAAAACATCCAAGAGCCCTTGCATGATTGGATTGATAAAGGCATCGGTGGAAATATGATGGGATTTACGCGAAAGGAGCAAGCCAATGATCTGCGCCCGCTGACTCACCAGCGCTCGCGCTGCGGCGTTCGGCACATAACCCAGCCTCTCGGCCGCGTCCATTACCTTCTGACGCGTGGCAGGGCTGATTTTTATGTCCCTGACGTTATTCAACACCAGAGAAACCGTGGTACGCGACACACCAGCTTCTCTGGCGACATCCTGACTGGTAACCCTTTTTCCGCCCAAGCCTCACCTGGCCTCACAGTCCTCCAAGTCGCTCTGACGAGCTTCAACTAACGCGATTTAGTAACACGTGTTAGTTATCATACCAAAAGGCAACGCAACCGTCAATAGTATTGCCCTAAAAATTCCCGTTACCAATCAGAATGGAACCGTTTCCATTTTACCCCCCTTTGATACCCCTGTCAAGCGCTTATTCTTCAATTAATTCCCGGTTCAGTCGCACAGATAAAACAGGCAAACCGACCGTCTCTGCCACTTCGGCGGTTACATTCGGTAAATACAGGTGGCGCAGCGCGTGCGCGCTATAGGGCGATCCCAGCCCGATCAGATCGTAATTTCCGCGGCGCGCCTCGTTGAAGATCTCTGTCACTGGGCTGCCATGCAACACTTTAAAATCCACCGCCAGGCCAGCTTGCTCGATGGCAGTTATCGCCTGACGCAGATTGCGCCCTTGCGGCGTATCTGTCTGCAAGATGTGTTCCCAGTTTTCCATCACCTGACGCGCAAGGGGGTAATCTAGAGTCACCGGCTCAACCACATGCAACACCGTTATTCGCGCCCCAGCCTTCTTCGCCAGATAGATGCTCAAACGCTGCACCCCAAGCCCATATCCTAACCCGCCCAGACAAAGCAAAACATGTTGCATGGGCAGATGCAGGCGCGGCACGTAGAGGAGCGGCGTTTCGATCGCCGCCATCAAGTGACGAAACGAGCGACCTTGTACAAAGCGCCGCCAGGCCGGCCGCCCCAGCGGACCAAACACGGTGATAAACCGTTCGCGATGCGCCCACTGAGTGATGACCTGAGTTGGCTCGCCAGCTTCAACCTGGATTCGGTGAGCAATGTTCTTCGCTTCGAGTTGTTGGGCGGCGATTTGCACCAATTCGTCCACCGCCAAACGGTTCTCTGGCTGTTCAACCACGCCCAACAAAACCACCGGCCAGCCCAGCAACTCCGCTAACCAGACGCCGTACTCCAACGCTGCCCGTCCGGCTTTGACCCCATTGGTGCATAATAAGAGGCTTAGTGGGGCGTCGCTCATCGGAATAACACGACCCCCATCAAGCCGGCACCCAATAATACCAACGTCGCAGGTGCTTTCAAAAGCAGCGCCGCCAGGCTAATCCCCGCAATGGCTAAGGTTCGCAACCCCAAGCCAGCGCCCGCCTCGCCGCGAAAGATCTGCCAGGCAACCACAAGCATCAGTGCAGCCACCGCCGGCGCCAGGCCGCGCACAAAATCCCCCACCCAGGCTTCGCCGCGCAGCTTTTGCAACAAGCTGACAATCGCAAGCATGATCACAGTGGGCGGTAAAATGGAGCCAAGCAGCGCCGCCAGCGCCCCCGGAATGCCACCGGCGGCATAGCCCACAAACATCGCCATTTGCAAGGCATCGCTGCCCGGTAAAATGCTGGAAAAACCCACCGCCTCGACGAATTCGCTTTCCGTCATCAGCGAGCCAACCGCCTCCTTGTAAAGCAAACCGACCGACGCAGGGCCTGAAGTTGTCAGCAAATTTACTTTAATAAACATCCAGAATAATATCAGCCACTTTTCCACAAGCGGTTGTCTCCTTTAGTAGAAATGTCTTGTTGTCGCAGAGTTGCGTCCGGGTTAAAGGGGTTTAACCATGTAAAGTTCGCCGCTGGAAAAGCCCTGACGCTGGTAATAGCGCCGCGTTCCAACAGCAGAGATCACCGCCAATTGACGATAGCCGCGAGCGCGAGCGATCTCCTCTGCCTTTTGAATCAGAGCCGCTCCCAAACCGGTATGTTGCGCAGCCCCTCGATAATCTATCCCCACCGGAAGCGACTGTCCGAAAACGTGGACTTCACGAATGATCGCCGCGTGCTGTAAATCGGTGAATTCTGTGCGCGGCGCGCCCGCCAACGGCAGAGAGAGGCGCAAGAATGCCGCCAGACGATCTTCCGGGGTATTGAAGGAGAGAAAATTCTCTTCCGCGCCGCGCGTCTCATAGACCTGATTGCGCAATTCCAAACGCGATGGGTCAACCTTTTGGCCTCTTACTTCCCGGCAGCGGATGCACTGACAGGAAAGGCCCCTACGTTGCAGCTCTCGATGAACATCCTGGCGCAGGCTGGTGCGCTTATTTCCCTCGACAACATACGTGGATGGAATATCGCGAATCACGCGGTTCACGCGACAATATCGCGGGATGGTTAGCTTGACATCGGCAATCAAATCAATCAATTCTGAAGTGGTGTAGGGGCGATATTCGCCGCGCAGCCAATAGGCGTATAAATCGGTGTTTTCTAGCAATTGATTGGGGTAGATTTTGATTTCGTCGGGGCAAAAATCTTGCCACAGACGAACAAAATCCTCCCGATCGCTTTCTGGAGTAGCGCCTAGTAAGTTCGGCATCCAATGCAACACAATTTTGAATCCCGCGGCACGCAATAAATCAACCGCTTGCAGGCTTTCCGCGACCGTGTGGCCGCGCTGATTGATAGATAGGATGCGGTCATCCAGACTTTGCACCCCCATTTGCACTTTGGTCACACCCAAATAGCGCAACCAAGCCAATTCTTTCAGATCAACATGATCTGGCCGGGTTTCGATAACTAATCCGACGTTGCGGCGGCGCGCCGTCTCGTTGATGCGTTGCGCCTGCTCCAAAGTTTGCGCCTCGACGCCATTGAGCGCATCGAAGCAGCGACGCACAAACCATTCTTGATAATCCCGCCGATAAGCGCTCCACGTACCGCCCAAGATCAACAACTCTACCTTCTCGGTGGGATGTCCAACCGCTTCTAACGCCTCCAGGCGCGAGGCGACCTGCTCGAACGGATCAAATGCATGTTCCAACGCTCGACGAGCCCCGGGTTCATCCGGTAAATAACTCTTCGGCATACGAACATCCGTCGGGCAGAAAATACACTTGCCCGGGCAAGGGTAAGGCTTGGTCAATACCGTAACGGTGGTCACACCAGAAAGGGTGCGAACGGGTTTCAGGCGAATGCGCGCCAGTAAATCCGCATCCTCGGGCCACTCTCCGCTTTGGGTGAGCTGGCGATACGCCGCCACCAAGGTGTTCTTCCCAATATATCCGCCATCCGGCAATGGCCGCTGACGGACGGCTTCCATCACCTGACGGCCACGGCGAATGTCTTCCAACACCAGGCGCGCCAGCGCCAGCTTCTCCGAAGTGACTTTTCTCAATTCGATCCAGGAACGATCCTTGTCATCCATTTCTCAACACGTGATTCGCACCAGCGTTATAATACCTGCAAAGATTTGCCTATATGAAATCAGAGATCTCGAACCAACTCATTGAACTCAATCGTCAATTTTACCAGACCTTTGCCCAGCCATTTGCAGACACGCGTCAACGGTTGCAACCAGGCGTAAAACGTTTATTGGCGGAAGTTCCTCCTCAATCACGTGTGCTGGATATCGGCTGCGGCAATGGCGAGTTTGGGCGCAACCTTATAGCCAGTGGGCGCGCCCGCGCTTACCTGGGCTTAGATTTCAGCGCCGCTTTATTGCAAGCGGCATCGGCCAGTCTGGTTACTGAAACGGGAACGGCGAAGTTCGAGTATCTCTATTTTGATTTGGCAGGCAGCGATTGGGAGATTGTACAGACGCGTAGCCCGTTCGATCTGGCGATTGCCTTCGCTGTACTTCATCATCTCCCCGGCGAAGAATTGCGATTGAGGACATTATGCAATATTCGGCGCTGTTTGAGTTCCAGCGGGTTATTTTTTCACTCCGAATGGCAGTTCTTGAGGAGCCCGCGCCTGCGCGCCCGCATTCAACCCTGGGAAATGATTGGATTGAGCGCCGATCAGGTAGATGAAGGCGATTATTTACTGGATTGGCGCAGGGGCGGCAGCGGTTTGCGCTATGTGCATCACTTCACGCCCAACGAGCTGGCATCGTTAGCCGAACGCAGCGGCTTTCAAATCCGTCAGACCTTCTTTTCCGACGGCGAAACCCACGATCTGAGCATTTACCAGGTCTGGGAAGTCTATAACCAATAGTATAATTAGCCGTCTAACTTATTTCACCCATATCTTGAATTGCGAACATCATGCGCGCTCTCATCATCTCCGATATACATGCTAATCTGACCGCTTTAGACGCCGTACTGGAAGCCGCAGCAGGTTCTTTTGATGCTGTCTGGTGTTTAGGCGATCTGGTCGGCTATGGACCAGATCCCAACGAATGCATTGCTCGCGTGCGCGAATTACCCAACCTGCTCTGCATCATCGGCAACCACGATGCTGCAGCGTTAGATCAAATTGACGCAGACACCTTCAACCCGGAAGCCAGGGCGGCGATCCGCTGGACGCAAAAAGCGCTTAGTCAAAGTAACCGCTCATTTTTACAAAGTTTGCCGGAAAAAATCCAACTGGAGCGGGTCACCCTGGCGCATGGCAGCCCGCGTCATCCCGTTTGGGAATACCTGCTGGATACGCGCACCGCAACACTCAACTTTGAGTATTTTGAAACGCCAATTTGTATCGTTGGTCACACTCACCTTCCGGTGATCTATTCCCTGTTGGATAGCAACCACCTGGCGCGGCTGAGCATACCAGAACCCAATCAGGTCATCGCGTTGCCCCAACACGCCATTGTCAACCCTGGCTCGGTGGGTCAACCGCGCGACCGCGACCCGCGCGCTGCTTTCGCCATCTACGATACAGAAGAAAATCTCTGGGATTATCGGCGCGTGGCTTACGATATCCTTTCCGTTCAAGAGAGGATGATCCAGGCCGGATTGCCGGAGCGTCACATCCAACGCCTGGCTGCCGGCTGGTAGTTCAACGCAGCCAACATGATCCATCTCCTCCGCGGGGGTAAGGGCACTCGTTGACCTTCAGATAATTGGGTTAAGAACGTCCCGCAGGTTTCTGAGCATACTGGCCTGTTTTAAAATGAAACTGCGGGACGTTTTGCACCAACGAGACAAATCAATTTCGGCGAAGATCAATCGTTGGAACTAACTGCTCCGGTCGTTCGTCTTGTGTGCAGACATCTGACAGAGTGTAAGTATGAGGAAAGTGATGGAGGAGAGAAAATGGCCGCCCCAAGCAAACAGACGATTTCAAAGCTCATTGCCGTCCTCGTTAGCGCCAGTCTCGTTCTGACTGCCTGCGCCCAGGCCGCCGCGCCGAATAGGGAGCGACAAATTGCCCCTATGGAAAGCGTCGTTTTAGAAACCGTTGCAGTCTCTAAGGAAGCAGAGATGCCAGCCGCGCCAGCGCCGGGCGGCGCCGGCGTCAGCGACGCTGCTCAAACCGTTGAACGCATTGTCATCAAGAATGGCAGCCTGACCATTGTCGTTCCAGACCCGTCGAAGTCCATGGAAAACATCAGCGCGATGGCGGAGGAAATGGGTGGGTTCGTGGTATCAGCAAATCTTTATAAGCAAACCATCAGCAATGGCGTCGAAGTGCCGCGCGCTTCGATCACCATTCGGGTACCCGCCGAGCGCATGGACGAGGCAATGCGACGCATCAAAGCAGAAAGCAAACAGGACGCGCTGAATGAGACCATCAATAGTCAGGATGTGACCAGTGAATACACCGATTTGCAATCTCGCTTAAAGAACCTGGAGGCGGCGGAGACCGAGCTAACCGAAATCATGAAAGACGCCCGGCGCACCGAAGATGTGTTAGCAGTGTACAACCAATTGGTGCAGATTCGGGAGCAAATTGAAGTCATCAAGGGGCAGATTCAATACTATGAACAATCGGCGGCGCTTTCAGCGATTTCAACCGAACTGATCGCCGATGCAGCCGTACAACCGTTGCAGATCGGGGGCTGGCAGCCGCAGGGCGTGATTAAGGATGCCGTCGAGGCATTGGTGCGCACCATGCAGGGTATTATCAACGCCGCCATTTGGATTGTAATTTATGTGTTGCCAGTGCTGCTGGTGCTGTTTATAATTTTCATCCTGCCGCCAGCGCTGGTGATCCGTGCCTGGTTGCGGCGGCGTGCCGGCAAAAAATCCGCCCCGCTGCCATCAACACCAGCGGAATAGAATTGATGACATCATGTAGAGACGTTCCCCAGCAACGTCTCTACATGTATAATTTAACATCATGAAAGAACTTGCGCAGCATGTACGCAATCTTCTCGGAATCCAGCTTACCCCAGCCCAGTTAAACGCTCTGGAGATTTACGAACAAGAGTTGTTAGCCTGGAATGCGCGGATCAATCTGAC
>DYGV01000033.1:21994-31444 GCA_020724505.1 Anaerolinea thermophila | reverse complement strand
TGATTCACAACTTTGCCATCTGGATGAAATTCAATAAACCTGAACCCGCCTAAAGCGCAGATATATTGATCCTGGATGCCGATGGGTTTATTCAGAATATCCACTTCAATTTTGCAGGCTTCTTGCGCCAGTTGATCCGCAGTGACCGTCTGACCTAAATAGGCATACATGGCATGTAACGCCCCCACGGTGACGGCGCTGGAGGA
Organism: Anaerolinea thermophila; assembly: GCA_020724505.1. Taxonomy (GTDB): domain Bacteria; phylum Chloroflexota; class Anaerolineae; order Anaerolineales; family UBA4823; genus RBG-16-57-11. The sequence goes on along the minus strand of DYGV01000033.1, from coordinate 31,238 downwards.
AGCCAGCCCGGAGCCGGCCGGAATATCTCCCATGGTGGTGATTTCAATGCCTTTTTGAATGCCCGTGATGCGCAGCGCCTCGCGGATCAGTTCATGATTCAATTCATCCACTTGATCCACAATTTCCGTGCGCGTATACCCCACACGGATTTTATCGTCATAACGTTGCTTAATGGTCACAAAGATATATTTGTCAATTGCCGAACTCAAGACGTTTCCGCCTCCTTCCTCCTGAAAGAAGGCAGGAAAATCGGTCCCGCCGCCTAAAAAGCTGACTCGAAGCGGTGTTTGCACGATGATCATCTTCAACCCTCCTTAGTAGGCGCCCCGGCGTCGCAGCACCGCCGGGATCGTTTGAATAAGCAATTGAAGATCCAGCCAGATGCTCCAGTTGCGAATGTAATGCATATCCAAACGAACCCTTTCAGCGTAACTCAGGTCTGAACGCCCGCTCACTTGCCATAACCCGGTAATGCCTGGCCGAACCGTCAGCAGATTCATCCCCCATTGATTATACTCCTTCATCTCCTCTGGGGAAATCATACGAGGGCCTACTAAAGACATTTCAAAACGCAAAACGTTAAACAACTGCGGCAATTCATCCAGGCTGAGCTTGCGCAGAATCTTTCCAACCCGAGTGATGCGAGGATCATTCTTTAGTTTATGCTTCTCAGCCAATTCTCTTTGTAACTCTTCCGATTGCGCCAGGATTTCGTCCCCATTGATATACATCGTGCGGAATTTAAAGGCGTCAAATTGGCGGTTATTCACCCCCATCACCCGACGGCGATAGAAGATGGGGCCTGGTGAATCGAAGCGGATCATTATAGCGATTACCGCCATGATGGGTAAGGAAACGATCAGCAATGGGATGCCCAGACCATAATCCAACGCCATTTTAAGCAAGCTATCCACCCCGGTCAGGCGCACCTTGTTGACGCATACTAATGGCACATAAGCATATTCCCGCACCCGTAAGCCGGTGGTGATAATCTCGTAAAGCCCCGATGACATACGGACGTTAATGTCTTCCGACATCCCATATTTTTGGAAAATCTCCAATAGTTTGTCTCGCGAGGTAATGGAGCTGCTGGCCAGGATAATTTCCTCGATGTTGTAGTCCTTTATAATGGTATCAATACAGCCCATATTCCCCAATACTCGCAAGCCTTTGGTAGGAACGGTATCCGGCAGAAACTTCTTATCTACAAAACCGACGATATCCAGGCCTGAATATAGCGGATCGGCCAATTGATTCGCCAGTAAAATCCCCTCGCTGTTTGCACCGACAATGAGACAGCGGGTAATAAAAAGCCCATAGCGCCTGGAGAAGTAAACCACCCTGCGTAAGACAAATCGCCCAACAGAAATCCAAAAGAAGGACAGACCCCAGGCCAGGATCAGCCAACCGCGCGCCACGATGAAGAAGGGTTGCAGAAAGTCCGCAATAATCACAATCAGCATGGCAGTCGTTGAAGCGCGAAAGACCAGGGCGTATTCTTGAGGACCACCCAGGAGATTTTCCTTGTTGTATAAACCGGTCCAAATAAATACAAATAACCACAGAAAAGCAGCCAAGAATGTGATGCGCTGATATTGCAAAAAATTCGGGATCACATCAATCTGAAAAATGGGGATCGAGAGTTCGAAACGGATAAAATACGCCATTCGAAATCCCAAACCCATCATGAATAAATCGCTGATGATCAGCGCGACAATATAAATGTTCCACTGAACGTGTTTTGAAATGCGAGGACGAACCAGAGAGGCTCTTTCCAGCCGCTCCTCTCGATCAGCAATCCGGGAAATCGGCTCAGTTGCGTCCATAGTAAACCTCTTCCAAAATATCTGCAATCCGATCCCAATGATAGTTTCGAACAATGAACTCCCGACTCGCCTTACCGATTGCCGCCGCGGCGTCGGGGTTCTCCAATAAATAGAGAATCTTTTGGGCAAATTCGTCCGGCTTTTCTGCCACCAAAACCTCTTTTTCCGGCACAGCCGGGATTGCCGCAAGCGCCTTCGGCGTCGCTACGACAGGTGTGCCGCAAGCCATGCTTTCCAGAACCTTATTCTGAATGCCAGCTCCATACACCATCGGCACAACCGCCAGCGCAGCCCGCTGAATATATGGGCGAATATCTGGCACCGTCCCGGTCACCGTTACATTCGGATGATCAGCAAAGTTCCGCACCTCCTTTACAGGATCTTTGCCAACAATCCAAACCTTTACGCTCGGCTTTTGCGCCCAAACAATCGGCATGATCTGTTCCATCAGGTACATTGCCATCGTAATGTTGGCGTGATAGCTCATCTTTCCGCTGAGAACAATTGCATCGGCTTCCTTTTGCAATGCTCCATTGGGTTGAAAATAGTCCACGTCAACCCCGTTGGGGACGATCTTCAATCGCTCTGCATAACGGTCTGAATGATCGAGCGCCAGAAAAGCCTGTTTGTCTTGCTCTGAGGTGACAAGAATTTTAGAGAAGTTTTCGAGTAATTTCCGCTCATATATTTCCGTTCTCCCTAGATCAAACTGCGTCATCAAGCGATGCGTGATTGTCTTGCTATAAGCGGCCGATTGCCGGAATAAGTACGAAATGCAATCTACACTGTCCCAGATAAACGATGACCTCTGCGACGCGGCAGTTACCTGCTTTTCTTGCATCGTTTGCAAATACAATCCATATCTCACTCCCCTCAAGTGTTCGAAATGGATTACATCAAAATGATGATGACCAGCCGGATCAGCAACCAGTGCATTGATCGCCCTAGCAACCTTTCTATCCCAAGAATACCAGGCCTGTAAGGGTTGTCTTGTTGGCAGAGCGATCGCAGCGTTGAAAATGGATTTCCAGATAGGGATCTGAAAATCAACGATTGCTTCGCAAAACTGGGCTAAATCATCAATGCCTGCTCTCTCATCCGGCTTTGACCAAAGGACAACCAAAGTGATACGATGACCGCGTGAAGCTAGGATACGGATAAAATTATACGGCCGGATACGGATCAGGCTTGGAACGTAAGGTACAACATAAAGAATGTTCATAAGTATAACGGATAAAACAGTTAAACGTGATACGAATTTGTCAATTAATAATACTTATTTAGTCTTAATTAAATTTTCTTTTTTGCAGAATACCAAGTCGCCTCAGAGCAAAGGCCCCCAAATCGAATACTGCAAGCCCCGCAAAAACCATCGAAACGGCGTCCACCGGCAAACGGTAGCGAATCAAAGTCCAAGATAACAGGTGGATGAGAGTATAGACAAACATGAACAACAGCAACAATACGGCCGAGGAGCCGGGCTTCATGCGACTCACAGGCTGCCGTGGGATAAAAGCCCGAACGACCCCGTAAACCATGAGAGGCAACAGCACTCCATAACCGCCCACCCGGCTCAGGTTGCTAATCAGGCCTGATTTGGGCGAGGGCCAAAACATAAAGAAGCTCGGAATACGGCTCAGCGAAAGCCGTAAATATCGCAGCGGGTCATCCAAAACAAATTGCAACCCGCGTTCAAGAAGAGCCTGATCCAGCGCAGCTTCATCCAGCGAGCGCAATTCTTCAGGAATTAACCCCAGATAGGTGCCAAGCTCCGGTGGAAGGATTGGCTCGAATTGTACGCCATATACCGGATGATTTGCCCAAAAAAAAGCATAGCCAGCATTCGTGTTGAGCAATACAAACCGATGGAAGCGCTGATAGTTATAAATCGTGAATGGCAGGATACACAACACGATCACTGCTACAGTGATAGAGCTGGAGAATAATAACGGCTTACTGAATTTACACCCAGAAGACAACCAAAACCAAAATAGCAGGAAGGGAATGAACAGTAAAAATAACTGACGCAATAGCACCACCGCGCCCATAACTGCCCCCAACGCCAAGCTGAGCCTGACGACACCTTGTAAATAACCAGGCGAAGACAAACGCTCTTCTGCCAGTTTAATGGCCAACGAAAAACCCGCCAGGATGCCAGTGATATAAAAGGGCTCGGTCATCAATGTGGCAGAGTAATAGACAAAATAAGGGTAAAAAGCCGTCAGCCCAGCAGCCGCCAGCCCAACTGGGACGCTATAAATACGCTTTCCCAGCCAATAAGCCAGTCCGGGGTGAAGAATGCCAACAAGGATTGCCTGAATGATGCGAGCAGCCAGCGGGTGAGGGCCAAAAATGGTATAAACAGCAGCTACATAATAGGTATATAAAAAACTCCAATGCGCCGTCGGAGCGTTGGCGTTTGTCAGCGGCCACCAGGGCTTGCCAAAGGAAAATCCATGTCCTTCAAGCAATCGCAGCGCCAACGTATGATATGAAATTTGGTCCGAAGTGCCGGGCAAATCAACGACGACATCCTTAAGAACCAGGGCAGCCGCAACACGAGCAAAGACGGCGAGAAACAGAATGCTCAGTAGAATGTATCTTGTTTGCTTCATAGGGTTCAGTGAATGACTTCATCGAGTTTTTTTAGCACCACTCGCCAATCATATCGCGCTTCCGCCAAGCGGCGGCTATTGTGAGCCAGTTTTTCTTGCAACGCCGTATTCTGCAACAGGTTAAGGACCGCCTCGGCGAAATCGGTTGGCGTATCAGCCACCAACAAATCTTCTCCTGGCACAGCTTCGATCCCTTCCAGCCCAATTGTGGTTGTCACAATAGGCATGCCCTCTGCCAGCGCCTCCAAAATGCGCACCCGCATCCCGCTGCCTGCCCGCACTGGGATCACCAACAGAGCGGCATCCTCCAGGTAGGGCGTCAAATCCGGCACGTAACCGGTTACTTTGACATTTTGTGGATTTTCAGCAGCGAAATGAATAAAATCTCGCGGCGGATTTTTCCCTACAATGACCAGATTGACCTGCGGCTCTTCACGTCGTATGCGCGGAAAAACTTCCTGGATAAACCAGCGGATGCCGTCCGCGTTAGGTGGATAATGCAATGTGCCTAATGTCAGGATATTCTTACTCCCCGGCTTACGTTGAATGGGTTGCAACAATTGCGTATCAATCGAAATCGGAATAACCCTGATTTTTTCAGCGCAAGCTACTGCTGCGCTGTCATCCATCTTCTGAACTGCCTCCAGCAAATATTGGCGATCAATCTCCGTCACCGCCAATGTGTAATCGAACTCGCGGGTTAAGATGCCTTCATACCGTTTTACCCGCCCTGCCTCGATTCGCGTCACCGGCTTGAGAAACCAGGGGACGGAATGTTGCATCCGCTCCACAATTGTCCAAACTGCATTATGGGCATCAAAGATGATACGCGGTTTCTCCCCCCGCTTTCCATTGAGCAGAAATTGCGTCATCGTCAATTGATCGGCAAGGGCGTAATCAAAGGTTTCTTCCCTGAGCAGGCGATTGACTAAAAAGCGCATTTTCGGAAGATCATCCCGTTCGATCAAGAACGGCCGTCCGCTCAGAAAACTGCGCAGCAAATAGTACACATCTCTGGCGCGAGAGCGCTGCATTGGAACGGTATAGATCTGCTCACAAACTTGCTTCAGGGCAGGAACATAAGCTTCTTCGTCTGGGCGTACATAAGACGCCAGGGTGACGCGATGGCTATTTTGGGCTAGATAGCGCAACACATGCCAGGTTTTGATCCGAGGCCCTGAATCTGGCGGATATGGGATGATCTGGGTCAAGAATAACAAACGCATACGATTATTCGGGCGCTTCGGGCGGCGGCGAAAGGAACACCGGGCTCAGACGCAGATATTCCGTTGTCCGCTGCTTTCGGGTGAAGTCATTATAGGCGCGCTGCACCTGAATCTCTTCCAGCCCCATCACCTGGGCTGCCTCCGCAGCAGGGACGCCATGTTCCTGGGCATACCACAACACATCCATTGTGGAAAATGGTAAACGGAAGAAGAATTCCTGCTGGGTGGACGGAGCGCTATACGTATCGGTTGTAGGGGGACGCTGTTGGATTTCTTCAGGCACATCCAGATAACGCGCCAGTTGATAAATTTGGGTCTTCAGCAAATGGGCAATAGGCTGAATGTCCACTCCTCCATCGCCGTATTTAACAAAGAAACCCTGAGCATGTTCATTCTTGTTTGAAGTGCCGATCACCGCGAAATTGCGCAATTCTGCATGATAGTACAGCATTGCCATGCGGGTGCGCTGCTTAAAGTTCGATGCGGCCACAATTTGATAATATTCTCGCAATGGCAGCCGCTTCGTCTTCTCCTCACCTTGCGGCGTAACGATGGTGAGTGAAAAGAAATTCAACGTGTCATCATCCAGAAGGTTCTGCGGTAAAACGATCTTTGCCTTATAACCCGACGCAGCGTTATATTCAGGAAAGACACGCTGAATGGCTTCATCTCTGCGACGGTAGCAGCCAAACCCATCCAACACTGGGGTGATATTCTCCAGCACGGGCTCTACGCCAAAATGAGCAGCGACCTTTCGCGCTAACCTTTCACTCTCCGGGTCGGAATCTTTTTCTGGAAGCATCAAAGCTGTCACATTATGTGGACCGAAGGCGCGAACGCATAACCCTAAAACAACAGACGAATCAACTCCACCGCTGATGCCAAGCACGCCGCCGCGTCGGCGCATCACACCATTAACCGTCTCGCGCAGCGCGGCGACAATGCGCTCAACTTCGCGAGAGGGATCTATTTCAAGAGAACGACGGCTAAACGGCATGCTGACCTCCAGCGACAACAGATTGCGGGGAGCAATCGCGCCTCAGTTCTTCGTATCGGATCGGGGGCGGCGCATGTCGTTGAAAATCAACGACGAAGAGACGCCAAACGAGCTGACCAGAGATGATCCCCGCCAGAGCCATGTCATCTGTTTCGCCCACCCGTTTCCCTGATTTAAGCTTCATCAGCAATTGCTGCACCGCCTCAGGGTTAAACAATCCAGCAGCTTTCAAGCTGGCAGGCGATAATAAATCCTCTATATAATCCGGCGTAGAACCATCGGCACGGACAAAACTACGGTGGATCGGCGCACGATAGGGACGCTTTCGGCGCTGCCAGATTTCATCGGGCAACCACTTTCGGGCAATGCGGCGCAACAGATATTTTTCTACCAATCCGTTAAGACGAAGCGCCGGGGGCAATGCAGCGCAAAACTCGACCACGCGATAATCCAGGAAAGGGAAACGACCTTCGACAGAATGCGCCATAGCCACTCGGTCGCCTTGCGATGACAACAGATATTGGGGCAAAAAGATTGTGCTTTCCAAATACTGCGCCTGACTGAGCGCGTCCCAGTCATCGAAACCAGGCGGATAGATTATCTCGTCTGCGGCCGCCCCATCCACTCGATTAAGATGATCGCTCACTCGGCTTGAAAAGAACCGCTTGGCGCGTGAAGTGGCGCGCCAGCGAATCTGATGTGAATAATCACGCGCCTGAGTATCCAATAACCCGGCGCCGAAAAAGGAAGCCAGATAAGCCTGGCTGTTAGGCATGTGACTGATCTCTGGGTATAGACGATTAAAAAGCATTGGCCGAAGACTGGATTGTGGTCTCCGCGCCCAGAAACGGCGGATCATTGCCTCTTTGTAGATGTCGTACCCTGCGAGAAACTCGTCCGCTCCCTCGCCCGTGACCACCACTTTATAATGATTGTCTCGCACCAACTCAGACAGGCGATACAGCGGCGCCGGAGCAGTGCGCAAGATCGGGATTTCAGTGTGCCAGATGACATGCGGGAACAAATCCCCAATGTCCTCATGCGTGATATACACCACCTGGTGTTGCGTCCCCAAAAACTCGGCCATCTGCCGCTGAAACGGACTTTCATCAAATTCGGGATCGCTGAAACTGATCGAAAATGTATCCAATGGTGTATCCGTAAAATTGCGAATGATGGCGGTGGTGGTGGATGAATCCAACCCTCCGCTCAGGTACGCACCTACCGGTACATCCGCCCGCAGACGAATGCGCGTGGCATCAATCAGCAGCGCCTCCAGCTCATCCTGGTATTCCTGAACGCTGCGCGGAGAGGTCTTGCCAGGGCTAAAATCCAACGACCAATAGGATTGGATGTTTTTCTCTCCGCCGCGCATCATCAGATAGTGTCCAGGTGGAATTTCGAAAATATCCCGAAATATGGTGCGTGGCGAGAGCGTACTCCAATAGGTGAATATCTGATCTAATGAGTGAAGGTCAATTTCCGGCTGAACGCCTGGGTATGCCAGAATGGTCTTGATCTCTGAACCAAAGATCAATTGCCCATTTTTCTCGGTATAGAACAGCGGACGGATACCCAGACGATCACGTGCCAGAAAGAGGCTCTGGCGTTGGGTGTCCCAAATTGCAAATGCAAATTGACCATTAAGGTACTTCAAACATCCTGCGCCATACTCCTCGAAGAGATGAACGATCACCTCAGTGTCGCTGTTTGTCGTAAAGCGATGACCCTTCGCTTCCAGGCTGGGGCGCAGCTCGATGTAATTAAAAATCTCCCCGTTGAAGACGATCCAAACTGAACCATCTTCATTGCTAATGGGTTGGTCGCCGCCGCTAATATCAATGATGCTAAGGCGCGTGCTGCCCAGACTGACCCTCTCATCCTGGTAAATGCCAAATCCATCTGGTCCGCGATGCCGAATCAAGCCCAGCATTTGCAGCAAGATGTCTTTATCTACTCTTTTCTCATCTGCTTGATTAAAAACACCTATAATCCCACACATACCCTCACCTCTACCTTTCTCCGATAGCCCAATGAGCAGCGGTTACTTCAACAGTTTTTTATCAATCTTTCCCGATGGAGTCTTGGGCAGTTCATCCCGAATTTCCACCTGCTGCGGAACCATAAAATCTTCCAGATGGGCGCGACAGAAAGCCAATATTTGCGCCTCGGTCACTTTCGAGCGATCGGCTACCACAACAGCTTTCACAGCCTCTCCCAATACGGCGTCCGAAACACCAACCACCGCTGCTTCTACCACCCCTGGGATGCGATACAAGATATTTTCTACTTCTTTAGGAGCGACTTTCTCGCCTCGCGTCTTGATAATATCATCTTTCCTTCCCACGAAATAAAAAAAACCCTCTTCATCCATGCGAAACAGATCGCCGGTATAGCACAATCGCTCACCTGGAATTGCGCCGGGCCGATAGCGTATCGCCGTCAACTCCGGGTCCTCCCAATAACCGCGCATCACATGCCGTCCCCGAACCACCAACTCGCCCACAGATCCCGGCGGCAGTCGGTTACCCTGCTCATCCACCACCCACGCCTCTGTTCCAGGTATCGGAATACCAACC
>DYGV01000033.1:17474-21984 GCA_020724505.1 Anaerolinea thermophila | reverse complement strand
TGATCCGGCGGCAGATAGAGCGTGCGTTTGGTTTCGGTCAGCCCATACATGGAGTAAATCGTCGCCCAGGGAAATTTCTGTCGTAATTGCTGGATGTGACTGGCCGGCAAGGCTGCAGCAGTGTTGGTAATGTAACGCAAATGTGAGAGATCGAACTGCGATAAGTCCATATTCAGCAGCATGGCAAAGATGGTTGGAACACCCGGAAATCCTGTGACTCGCTCTTCCTCCATCCGCTTCAAAATCGCTGCCGGGTACGCAAAAGAACGTTCCAAAACCAACGTTCCGCCGAACTTAAAGGCCATCAATAGCTGATACAACCCATAGTCGAACGAAAGGGGTAAGACATCAATGACAATGTCGTCTTCCACATTTCGCAGATATTCGATGATGGAACTGGCTGCGAACACCACATTACTATGGTCGCTCATCACCCCTTTAGGTTCGCCAGTGCTGCCAGAAGTGTAAATCAGACAAGCCAGATCCAGGTCAATATTCACCGTTGGAGGACGCGAGTCGCTTCCGGTTTTTTGCACTTCCTCATAGAGTAATAAACGCGCCGGATAATCTTCACCCAGCGAGCGCATATCCAGTTGATCCGAGATCGGCTTTGCCAATACAATCGTTTTCAAAGATGGAACAGCGGATAAGATGGCGCGTAGCAGAGCTTCATCACGCCCTTGTGTCATGATCGCCGCCGCCCGGCAATTATTCAGAATCTGGATGAGCTTATCCTGTTTGGTAGTGTGATTAATCACCACAAACACGCCGCCCGCTTTCAGCGCAGCGAAAATAGCCGTCACACTGGCTGCTGAATTAGGAAGATAAATCACCACCCGGTCGCCGCGCTGCAATCCGCTCTCGATGAGCGCATTGGCTAATCGGTTAGCAGCTATTTCGATGTCTTGGTAACTGAAACGTTGACCATCACAAATTAGAGCAATTTTCTCAGGCAAACGGTCAACGCTGTGATGCAAAAAATCTTGAACCAACATAAACACCTCGCAGCGAAACCAGGCGCCAGCGCAGCCAGGTTGCATCAACTTCGTCTATGACGCGCCTGACTTCCTTCGCACATAGGCAGCCAGCTTGCTCACCGAATCAAAGTTATCCGGGATAATCTCTGGATCGTTTACTTGGATATTGAAATTCTCTTCGACAAACAACACCAGCTCCATCACTCCCTGCGAGTCAACAATGCCCTCCTCCAGGAAAGAAGCGTCATCCGAATACTTAAATCCGTCGCTGCTGAAAAGCAGATTCTTTGCGATATACTCCTTAATCTGCGCCTCAATGGTCATCTTGCTATGCCTCTTCTTCCAGTTGAAATGAAAATCAGTCCCCTAAAAAAGGGGTAATTTTGCGATTAATCGCTGATAATTCTGCACCATCGCCAGATGAGTTTCTCGTCTGGGCGAAGGTTCGAACCACACCACCGCTCCGATCGCCAATCGGGGCAAGCTGGCGGCCAGCAAAATCAGCTTATATATCCAGGCGGCTGAAGCGCCATAATGCTTCCGAAAATACATAATCTTGGCTTTATAAAGCTGCAAAAACATTTCCGCGGCCGCCTGCCGAGTACTTTGGCCGCCAAAATGTATCACCTGCGCGGCTGGCATCCAATACACACCCCAGCCTTTTTGCCGCAATCTACGGCAAAGATCAACCTCCTCGGAATACATGAAATACGCCTCTTCGAAAAGGCCAACATCTTCCAACGCCTGGCGGCGAACCAGAATACAGGCGCCTAAAAGAACATCCACCGGGCGTGGCTTTGTGATATCCCATGTATCCATTGCATAATATCCATCGGGGCGCACGCCAGCGAGGTGAAAAAGACGTTTGAATTCCCTGCTCAACGTTGGCTCCGGCGAACACGAAAACTGTAGCGTCTGGTCCGGGTTGAGCAACCGTGGACCAACTGCACCCACAGGAGGATTATGGATAAGGAAGTCCAACATCGTCCTAGCTGCCCCGGGGTACAGGATGGCGTCTGGATTTAGTAACAACAGATATTCACCCTGCGCCTGGCGGATAGCCTGGTTGTTCGCAGCAGCGAACCCCGGGTTTTGCCGATTTTGGATCAACTTCGTCTGTGGATATTTCTCCAACGCCGCTTGGGCAGAGCCATCTGTCGAAGCATTATCAACTACCCACACCTCAAATGCTTCCACCCGCTCTGGATCCATGTAGATAGAGTCCAGACACTGGCTGAGCAACTCACCCGTGTTCCAATTGACAATGATAAGGGAGAGCATCATACGGATGGAACCCCGTTGGTCTCTATATTTGAACGCTCTATCAAGTTGGCGATCGCCAGCAAACCACCCATGAATAACCAGGCAAACATACTGGCGCGAAAGCCAATCAAGCCAATGTTATAGACAAATGGGATGACCCAGTCTCCCAGACCTGCAGAGGCGAGAGTGCCAATTACGCCACCCATTGCTCCAATAACATAGGCTCTAGGAAATCCTTCCGGCGCACGCGGCAAAGTCTTCCACCCTGTTCGCCAGACCTCCCATACCAACCACAAAAAGCAAAGTAAGCCAACAATCCCCGTTTGAGCTACAATATCTATGTAATTATTATGCGAGTTGAAGTTGACGTTGTAACCCAAAATTGAGAACAGCGGTGTGTACCAATAATAATTTGCCATCCCCAATCCAAAAACCGGATTAATCTTGATAATCTCCCACATAATGCGCCAGGCCTCAAAGCGGGTCAAAATACTATAGGAGTTATCCCCTTCAGAAAGCACACCGGTGTCGCTGGTGAAATTAACGATCAGGCCAATCACTCCTAGCAGAAAAACCCAAATCCCTAACTCAGGTTTCCCTAACACCACCACCACCAACATGGCAACCAGCGCTGGCAACCAGCCGGAAATCCAAAAACGACCCTCGCCCGTGTTGACATAAAAGAAAAGCAACACCAAAACTCCGAGGCCGAAACGCAAACGTCTATCCAGTTTTGGATTGAATAAAGCCTGCGCGGTGGCAAAGGCGATAAACCAGATGTAAAATACCACCCCCAGAGCTGCCTGGCGCACAAATACTCGAAAGATATAGGGACGCAACACTGGGAACAAGCGCATTACCACAAACACGACACCAGCAGCGATGATCGCCCATACCATCCACTGTAGTTGTTGATAGCTCTTGATCTGATGAGCAACGACCAATAAAGCGATCATCGAGAGGACAAAGATCGCCAGCCCGCCAACTTGCGCTCGAAACGGCGCCGCCCGCGTTGGCAACCAGAAAAACTGCCCAAACCCGAACGCAATAATAGCTACCACGCACATGAGCAGCGCTGCAGTCACTGCCGGGTTAGCCAGTAGGCGGATCTGCTGTTTGGAGCTGAACACCTCAAGCAACCAAATTACAAACATCCCGGTTAATAAGATGATTGCCGCGTTTATACCCGTTTGCGAACCAGTTCCAATAGAAAATGGCACAAACAACGCCACAACAATCAGCCCCACTAACCCAAGGGTAGGCCAGCGGAGCAATATCACTGCGCCAACTATGCCAAAGAAAGCCCCCAAGAACATCCAATACATACGCTGATTGGCTGCAATACGAGGCGCGAATACAGCAATAGCGAACACTAGGCCGATGATCAACAGAGTCAGCGGAGTCGGCAACCGGAATTGGGTCAAGCGTGTGAGCGCCCAATCTGGCAATAACCCATCCCACCCCTCAGGCGAACTCACCTGAAAAGGTAGATATTTACTCAGCGAAGCCTGTGAAGAATTCGCTTTATCAAGACCTGGTTGTATGCCTCGAGGCGCTTCCATATCCACCATAGTTCAACTGAACAAAATTCGACTAGCCCCTAAATCTAAATCCATTAAAAAAGCCTATCTTTATCTTATATCATAATGAAGCGTGTGTGAACAGGCTTTCGACAGAACCGCGAAAATCGTTGCCAATACGACTCCAATCGTACTTTTCTCGCACCAGTTCCAAAGCATTCCGGGTGATCTCTTTACGTAATTGAGGGGTTTCGAGCAGCCGGATGACCTCCCTGGCAAATTCATTGGGCGCATCGCCGATCAACAGTTGCTTCCCATGCACAACATCCAATCCCTCTGCCCCTTTTGTAGTGCTGACCACAGGGACGCCTAGTGCCATCGCCTCTAAGATCTTGAGCCGCGTGCCTCCTCCGATCCGCAATGGCGCGACGCATACAGCGCTACTGGCTACGACAGGGCGAATATCTTCGACGTATCCGGTAAACTCAACGTGATCGTTCAGCTTCAACTCGCTCAACTTTACTCCATCCGTGCGGCCAGTAATTTTCAGCCGAATCTTTGGGAAACGATTGATAATTAGAGGAAAGATTCCGCGTAGAAAATATTCCATGGCGTCAAAATTGGCTTGATACGTGAGCGCTCCATTAAAAATCAGCGTGTCCGGCTCTATTCCAGCCGCGACGGGCTGGTACCACGATGTATCCACGCCATTCGGAACCACCACAACTTGCTTCGGCGCCAGTTTTAGAT
>DYGV01000033.1:0-17464 GCA_020724505.1 Anaerolinea thermophila | reverse complement strand
ATCCCGAATGACCAATTCTTTATCCGCGCTCGTCACCGCCATACACAGATCGAACTTTGGGTATAAACTCTTCTCGTATTGTAAAAATTTATAATACGCCAGCCATCTACGCAATTTCCCGATAGTTGAATCGGCCATCGAAATCGTTTCCATAAGCATCCGCGCCATATAATTATCAATATCAACCACTTTCAAAGCGCTTGGCGTCATAAGCGCATACGGCGCAGTGACAAATGTCAAAGCTACAACTACCTCAGGATTCCACTCCTTGGCTGCATGCTGCACAAGTTCAGCCATCTCAACCGAGTACATCCCAACGACTGCGCTTGGTTTTGGCGAAAGCCATCCTAACCATCTCCTGATCCGGTTGGACGCAAACGGTTTTCGCGGCAGGGTAAATACTCGCGCGCACATTTGCTCAATCCGCTGTCGCCATTCTAGCTTAAGCTCCACGTCCTCATAGCTGGCTAAAGCAACCTCATGATGCTCGGCCAAGGATTTGAGCAAGTAGTAAGCTCGAATCTTGCTACCCTGGTCTGGTGGATAAGGAAACCAGGTGGATAAAAACAGGATTCTCATTCATCCTCCCGGAAAAAAGACTCCCAGGGAGAATTGGCAAATCGCTCTTTCAGTTCCGTGAAATTCGCTATAACTTGCGAGAGAGGACGCGCTGATTGTCTAAACGTGCCTGGACGAAGTAATTCAAAGCGCAGACCTAGAAAGTTTTGAATCGCTGCCAGTTCTTGCTCAGGGCTCGCGATCAAATCTTCGTAAACGACCTCTCTCATTGGATGATCTGCAAAAAAGGCGTCATACTCCTCTTCCCATTTTCTGGTTTGAACAAAATCTTCTAAACACTTTTCATAAGATAATGTGATTGGCTCTTCTTTCTCGATAGATCCATTAACATTTGCCCAACGATCGGTCAACTCTGCGCGCTGGCGAGAAAGATGCGTGCGCAAGATGTTGCGTCGCTTGATATGCAAAACCCGTATTTCTTTGTTCTGACGCAGATATTCCCAAACCGGTTTGAGCAAGTTTTGCTGAGCGTGATAGTAGAAAAGCTTAAATCCCACGGCCTGAATGTGCGGCGGATGTTTGCCAAATACAAATTTCTCCATGAATTGAACTGGCTGCGTTTGCATGATTTGCAGCGCCCGTCCCTGCGACGGATAGCCGTCCATGCCCCATTCGATATTTTGGTCATTCTTCAGTAATTCACCGAATACAATTACTTGGCTATGCGAATTCAAGAGGCCGCGCAGGTAATTTGACCCAGTCCGTGATCTTCCTAGAAGGATGAATTTTTGGTAGTTCGTATGACTCTTTTTTATTCCGATCTCCATAGCCAAGCCCCGAAGGTAAAAAGCCCAAGTCTCTTTCATAAAAGGCGCCCCGAAATCTCTATCCTTGTTGAGATCGCATGCCCCAACGCCCCCGCAAGAAATCCATCATCCCCTGCCGGATTGCCCAACGATGTTCGCGCATCGAGGCGCGCCATTTTGGCCTCACCGACCAACTGAATAAGGTGCGCAGGTTCTGCAACCAAACGAGAACCCAAACCTTCGGCGGTGCATGATGTTTGCGCAAGAACAATAACCGGTTCCGCGTGGCATAGTAGGTTACGTTGGGCGATGGCTGATAATTACGTTGTACGCCTTTGTGCCAGAGTCGTGCTTGCGGAATGTGAACGATTCTCCAGCCTCGCTCCCGCGCTCGCGTACACCAATCCGTTTCCTCCCAATAATAGAAAAATCGCTCATCCAGCGCGCCGATTTCTTCAATCAGCTTTCGCCGAACCAGGAGAGCGCAACCAGATACCCACGCTACATCTCGCGGTTCAGGATATTGACCTATATCCACTTCATTTTGACCGACATGAAGCGCTGCCAAATCTGCTTCTAAGATGCCGCCGGCGGATTGTATGACATTCGGTTCATCATAATGATAAACCATTGGACCGACTATCCCAATCCGCGCATCTTCTTCGCCCACAGATACTAAGCGTTCGATGCAGTCCGGGGCCAATATGGTGTCTTCGTTCAAAACAAATACCCAATCAGCGCCATGCTGAAGAGCCGCTTCGATGCCCACATTATTATTTCCGGCATAGCCCAAATTTCGATCCAACTCGATAAGAATCGTCTGCGGGAAGCGCTCCCGAATCGCTGCCGCCGATCCATCCGATGAAGCATTATCCAACACGATCACCCGCTGATTCGGATATGCATTTCGATACAACGACTCGAGGCATTCCAGCGTATCGTCACGCCGGTTCGTGTTCAAGATAACCGCAATCACGCAAGGGAGCGACATAGTTATGTCAACCAGGCAAGCGGAAAGTTCTTCGCTACTTCGATCTCATCAAACTTCTTGGATTGACGGGCGCCATGTTGCTTGACCCATTTCGCCATGCGCGCCAGGCCATCCTGTAAGCTGGTGCGAGGCGTCTCACCAAAGATGCGATAAACTTTCTCATGGGAAGAATACGCATTTATTACTTCGTTGCGGGCAGGCAAGTGTACAATGTTTGCTTCTACGCCCATGGCGGAGGCGACCGCCTCGGCCAGCTCATTCACGCTGTAAGGTTGATCCGCGCCAATATTGAAGATCTGGTTATATGCATCTGGCGTCTCTATCGCCCTAGCCATCACAGGGGTAATATCACCGATGTAACTGAAGGCACGGGTTTGGTTCCCGTCGCCAAAAACGGTCATGGGTTTTCCTTGTAAAATCTGGTTCATAAATATACCCACCACATTGCGATATTTATCGCCGATATTTTGTTTTTCTCCGTACACGTTATGCGGGCGGAAAATGATGAAATTCAAATCAAACATCTCTTTGCAAATCGCCAACTCCTGCTCAACTGCCAGTTTAGCGATACCATAGGAATCCTCTGGATGCGGCGGCGTCTGCTCTGTCATCGGTAGTTCTGGGCTCGCACCATAAACCGCAATGGATGAGGTAAAGACAAAACAACGCGTTTCATGATTGACCGCCGCGTTGATCAAATTCACGCTGCCAATGAGATTGTTGTTGTAATTGAAGCGCTTGATGAAGTGGCTCAGCCCTTCCGCTGCATAGGCAGCCAGGTGATACACATATTCAAATTCATGTTCGGCAAATAACCGGTTTATCAAATCAACATCCAATATTGAACCCTGGACAAAACGCGCTCCAGCAGGCACATTATCCACAAAGCCACCGCTCAAATCATCCAGCACAGTGACTTCGTGTCCATTGCAAATCAGCTCTTCAGCAAGGTGAGAGCCGATGAAACCGGCTCCGCCAGTGACTAAAATTCTGCTCATAAATGCTCCATTCGAATGATAGGGGGAAAATACAATTTAGCCAAAAACCAAAGCGTAATATCTGCGCAGCGGCGAGCGATCCACTATCGTAATCAAGATCAGCGGCCCTACCAGCCCAACCACCCACAAAAGGGGTTGAAATAGCCATTGGATGGCTAAAATCTGCGGCGCAAAATGGTATGTCAATCTGGCAGCGACCATCAGCGCCAGCGAATGAGATAAATAAATCCCATAGGATCGCGCCCCGATTTGACTAATTGTTTTCTGAAATGGCAGTTTAACATTTTCCATGGCGATAAACAACGCCAGAAAACACGCGGCATAAAACAGATCTACCAATGTCTCTCTAGAGCCCAGCCAATGCTTGCCAGAAAGCTGAAGTAGATATTCCCATTCGAAAACGCCTAAAAGGTAAAAAATAATGCTTCCACCCAAAAATAACCAGCGAAAACGGTAGAAAATCTTCCGCATCTCCTGTTGATGGAAGCCAAAAGCAATCCCAAACGTGAACCAAAAAATGTTTCCAGTAAATAAAAAACTTCGATTGAGGAAACTGATGGAAGACAATATGGGCAACTCAAGATCGAGGATTGCGGTGTAGCGCAGCAAACCCATAAGCACCTGAAATATACCCACAAAAAGTAACACCGACCCACTTTTTTTCTTGATCAGCGGGATGAACAACGGCGAGAGTAGGTACAACTGCGTGAGCATCGGAATAAAATAAAACGCATTGGTAGCCCGACCGGTCAAGAGAATTTCGAGAAACTCCCAAAAGCCAAATGAACGGCCATTGAGCCAATCGGGGCTCAGCAAAATGATAGACCACAGGACATAGGGGATGAGCAAATTCTTTACCCGCGTAAAGATAAAATCCCACCCTACGGTTTCTCGATTGCGACCGGTGGCAACTGCCACAAAGAATCCAGAAATGAATAAAAACGCCGGAATACTGTAAATAACATATTGCTCAATGAGCCTCAACCCATAATATGCAGCGCTGCCCATCTGATCGAAATTCGGCGTGGACACATCCCGATACCGATCGGTCCACCAAAACATGGCAATAAAACCCCATGCCGTGGCGTGATAGAGTATCACATTGAGGATGGCTACCCCGTTGAGATAAAGGAGTCTTCTTGCCATGTAAGCTGTTATGCTCCGGATTGAATTGGATTGTAATGAATGCAGGTTTTGTACGCCAGCTTAACCGAAAAGATAGCCATAGAAGCGGCGGAAAGGAGTTCGCTCAGAGAGGCGCATCAGTGCTAATGGGCCAAACAAACTCGCTATAAATAACAACCCCGTGAACAGAATCTGATGAGCCAATAGTTGCGGCGCGGCGTGATAGATGATCTTCGCCAGGTATAATATAAATAAAGCATGCGTCAAATAAATTCCATACGAGTCTTTGCCTAATCTCTCCAAAGCTTTTGCCATTGGCAACTTGATATCGGAAAAACCGAAGAAACTGAACAGTGTAGCAATAGTGTAAACGCTATCTAATATCGTCTCGCGGTGCGGCAACCAGGTCAGACCGGATAAGCGATAATACACTTCCCACTCAATGGCTCCAGCCGGGATTAAGATCAACGCGATCGTAAACCAAACCCATCGCAATTTGTACAAAGAAGCCTTGAATTGATCCAGATAAAAGCCGAAGACAATTCCCAAGGGGAACCAAAAAATACGCGCCAGGAAAAGCCATCGCGGAATAGCCAACGCTGCGGATTCCATCCACGGAATGTTCAGACCCAAATAGACGCTATAAGGCAACAACTGCACGCAAAGTTGTAAAATCCCCGCCACCCCTAAAACCACTTTCCAATTCCAGCGCACTAACCGCACCAACCATGGCGAAAGCAAATAGAACTGAATGAGCAGAGGTACAAAGTAAAGCACATCGTTCGATCTGCCAATCAGCAAATTGATCACAAAGACCTCGAATGAAATACGATCGCCTTGTAAAACAACTTGAAGCGCCATGGCTATCAGAGACCAGATCAGATAGGGAATAAGTAGTTTCTTGACTCGCGCCAGAACTATCTCCCAGCTAATCGTATCCCGACTTCTCCCCGAAGCTGCTGCAACAAAAAAACCAGACACGAAGAGAAAAGCCGGGATACAAAACACCACTATCTGTTCCAGCAGGCGCAACACATAATACCCCAGCGAACCAACCGCGCTATTAGCAGACGCCGAAGCGGGCAAATAACGATGCGCCCAATCAAACATGGCTACAAAGCCCATTCCCAGCGCGTGGAAGATAACCACACTAAGGATTGCCGCGCCGTTTAGATAGAGAAACCTTCGAACCATTTAACTTGGTGACCCCCAAAGGGGGAATTCCTAATCAATCGGGATGTCGGTCAGGCGCGATTTCATTAAGTGAGAATCGGATTTCTCTACGCTCTCGATATATTTGCGCATCGCATCCAATACCGGAACATCTTTGCGGTCATACACTTCGCCCTGCAATAAGCGCAGCACCTCCAGACGATGCTCTTTGGATTGGATGAAGTGTGTAAAGAGTGGCAGCAACTTATAGTACAAACGAATAAATTCATACCAGATGCCGACGCCACCGCGCATACGCGTTTCGTAAGGCTTCAGCGCCTCTTCGCTAAAATCGCCCGTCTCAAAGGCGACACGAATGCGCTCTGAAGCATATTTTGCGCTATATAATGCAACGCTCACTCCCGATGAAAAGATTGGATCTACAAAGCGCGCTGCATCGCCCACGCACAGGAAATTGTTGCCTACAAACTTGCTCAAGCTGTAGCTATAGTCGCCTTCGACCTTGAACTCGTTAATACGCACCGCATTGCGCATGGCGTGCTCTGCCATTACGTTTGTTCGCAGCGTGGTATAAAAATATTCCTCCTGGTTGGAGAAAGACTGGCGGAAGACCTTTTTATCTGCCACAACGCCGACCGAAGTGATTTCTGGCGTGATAGGGATTTGCCAAACCCAGCCGCGCTCGATCTCCAGGAAATAAATGTGGATGAAATCAGCCGTTCGCTCGTTGCCGCGATCCACACCCGTGAACCATGCATGTACGGCATACTGATCGAAAATCGGATCCTTCACTTTCAGTTTGAGCTGATTTCCCAACAGAGTGTTCCTGCCCGTCGCATCCACGACAAACTTACTCTGAAGATCCACCTCTTTATCGCCAAACATCGCCCGAACGCCCACTGCGCGACCATCCTCGAACAGCACCTGTTTGACATGGACGCCTTGATATACCTTCGTTCCCCTCTGCTCAGCGTGCTTGAGCATCAAAAGGTCAAACTTGCTGCGATCCACATGGTAGGTGTAATTCTGATCAATTCCTTCTTGGGGAAATTCAGCGAACTCTATAGCGAACTCCTTGCCGGTTGGCGGGTGCCAGGAAGCCCCATACTTGTGGATAAAACCTTCCCGCTCCAAGACCTCTAAAAAGCCGATTTCCTTAAATACGCGAGTCGAAGAGGTCACCATCGACTCCCCCACATGGGGACGAGGGTGATTTGCCGCTTCAAGGATCATATTCTTGATCCCTGCAGCCGATAGAAACGAACCTAATGCCGAACCTGCTGGGCCACCGCCCACGATTATCACATCATACATCTCTGTTTCCTCCAGCTACCTTAAACGAATCGGGATGCACCTGGGAACAATTAATTGTGTCCATCCAAATATTGCGCCAGTGCGCGGATGCTCTGAAAATTCTCGAAAACAACGTCCTCGTCTGGAACCTTGATGCCAAACGACTCTTCGATATAGGCAACAAGCTGTAAGATCGCCAGCGAATCCAAAATCCCCGCGCTGAGCAGATCATCGTTCTCCTGGAGTTTTGCGTTCGGGTTGCGCATAATCTCCTGCTTAATGAATTGGGTTAAAGCCGTCTTTCGGTCCATCGTGTGTATCCTCCATACAAATGAATAAATATTGCATCCTTGAGTGATTGCAGAATTCCGAAATCAATTCCCCAGGCTTTGCAGCGCCCAGGCTTGAAGTTCGCGGCGATTGATTTTGCCCGTCGAGGTGCGGGGAAAATCATTGAGTAGAAAAATCTTGGCCGGCACTGCATAAGCCGGCAATCTCTTATTCAAATGTTCTACCAGATCGGCTTCTGTCAATCCCGACTCCGATTTCAAGATCACCGAAGCGCCGATCAAATTGCTGCCCTGACTATCCGGGATCGGGTAAACCGCAGCTTCCTCGACCCCCTCATGCGACAATAACGCCACTTCGACTTCGTCCAATTCCACGCGATAACCACGGGTTTTAATCTGGCGATCTTTCCGGCCCAAATAGCGATAATTCCCGCTTTCATCCTGCTGAACCAGGTCGCCGGTGCGATAAAAAATGTCTTCAAAATCATCAAAAACCTTTCGCCGGTAAAAACAGGTCGCATTGCGGTCAGGTTGCCCCCAATACCCCTTCATAACAACGCCGCCGCGAATCACCAATTCGCCTACCTCTCCTCGCGCCACAGGGCGATCCTCCGCATCCAAAACCAGGTCTTCCACATTGGCGCATGGCACCCCAATTGGGATAGTTTCATCTCCAACCGGCGGCTCAGGCACATGATAATAAGTGCACACATTAGTTTCCGTGGGCCCATATAGATTGCTGAAGCGAACATGGGGGAGCTTGAGCATTAATTCCCGCAGATGTTTGGTGGGAAAAACCTCACCAGCAAAGAGCACCCAACGCAGCGCGCTCAGATCGCGGCTTTCTAACACGCCATGTTCCATCAATTGAATCAAAGCAAACGGCACCGAATACCAAACCGAGATGCGCTCGTCGGCGATCAAGCGCGACAGACTGGCAGGAAATTTGGTCAGCGTTTCTGGGATGATCACCGTCGTCGCCCCGGCAATCGCGCCGGCAAAGAAATCAAATGTGGATAGATCAAAATGTAAGGGAGCATGGTTGCTCAAACGATCTTCCTGGCGCAATCCATATTCATCTGCAGCCCACTCCGCAAAGCTTAACCCACTGCGGTGGGTATGCATGATCCCCTTTGGGTTGCCGGTGGAACCAGAGGTGTACAGGATATAGGCCAGATCCTGCTCTGTCAGGTTATAGGAAATTGCCTGATTGGGCGCTTGATAAGTCTCATCCCAGGTTAGACACCGCACATCCGAGCGATCCACCGCTGTTTCTAATCCGATAATACACTCCACATCAACCGGCGTGCGCAAGATCTCTTCCACCTGCGTCCGCTTTACCTCTTTAGTGAGTAAGTGGCGAATGCCGCAATCTTGAATAACATAAGAAAGGCGTTGTACTGGGGCGAAGGGGTCCAACGGCACATAAGCGCCGCCGGCTTTCATAATGCCGTAGATTGCAATGGCTGATTCCAAACCCTTATTCATGTAAATACCAACCCGATCGCCGCGTCTCAACCCCTGCTCCATCAAGACGCGCGCCAGGCTGTTCGTGCGTTGTTCCAACTCAGCGTAGCTGAGCGCCTGGCCAGAAAACCGAATCGCTTCGTGTTGCGGGTGTTTTTCTGCGCCCTGAGTCACGCCATGGGTAAGTAAAAATCGCGCCACGGTTATCCTCCCATCTATCAAACCTATCTTTGATCCGCTACAAACCCAACATTCGAGCAATAATATTGCGCTGAATATCAGAGGTGCCTGAATAAAGCGTTCCCCCAACCGCGTCGCGCAAATCACGTTCGACTTCAAACTCGGTCATATAGCCGTAGCTCCCCAGCGTGCGAATTGCATCCAGGCTGGATTGGACAAAACTCTCACTGAGATACAACTTCGCAATCGCCGCTTCCATAACGGCTGTTTTGCCCATCTTCTTGAGCCAGGCTACCTTATACAACAGCAACCGGGCAGTCTCCAGACGCACTTTCATATCTACAATGCGATTTGCCACCGATTGAAATTTGCCGATCGGCTGCCCGAATTGGCTGCGTTCGCGGGCGTATTGGATGGCGTATTCTAATTGACGTTCCATTGCGCCAATGTGGCTGGCAAGAATACAACTACGCTCCCATTCCATCGAGTCGTTGAAGATGCGCGCCCCAGCGCCTTCTGGCCCAACGCGCGCTTCTTCTGGGACAAAGCAATCTTGAAAAACCAGCTCGCCCATCGGCGAGGTGCGCAAGCCCATCTTATCCAGCTCGCGGCTGACGGTGAAGCCGGGCGTCCCCTTCTCGACCACGAACGCTGTGATCCCCCACATCTTCTTCGCAGGGTCAACGGTGGCAAAAACCACCGCCAGATCGGCGACCGGAGCGTTGGTGACAAACATCTTGCTGCCATTCAAGATGTAACCGCCGTCGCAGCGCGTGGCAGTCATCCGCAAACTGTAGGCGTCTGAGCCAGAATCGGGTTCTGTCATGCCATGCGCCCCGATCAGCGAGCCATTACACATACCGGGCAAATACTTGCGTTTTTGTGCCTCGCTGCCAAAGGAAAAGATTGGCATCATCACGCTCCACATCTGAGCGTTGATGGCAAAGATCAAGCCATTATCTCGGCATCCATAACCCAATCCTTCCATTGTAAGCATGGTGGTCATGATGTCTGCATTTGCTCCGCCATATTCCTCAGGAAAAGGCAACCCCTGGATGCCAAATCGAGCGCATTTCATCCATTTGTCGCGGGGAAATGTGCCTGCATGATCGTTCTCGATGCGATCCGCGTTCAGCTCTTTCCGAGCGAAATCTATCACCGCTTTTTGATACGCCAGTTGCTCCTCAGTCCACGAGAAATCCATCTCTGCTGTCTCTCCCAATTTCATCAAAAGGATAATAGCTTTTCCAGTTCATCCACCGACCGCTCCCAGGTCCAATTCCGTAAAACATGCGCTCTGCCGGCTTTGCCAAAACAATCGGCCTTTTCAGCATCTTTCAACAGATAGGAGATGGCGCCCGCAAACTTTTCCCGCTCGCGTTCGAACAACAAGCCGGTTTGTTGATGAACCACCGTCTCTTGAATGCCGCCTTCGCGCACTGCAATCACAGGCGTCTCACAGGCCATTGTCTCCAAGCTTACAAAACCAAACGGCTCTCGAACAGGCGCATACAGCGTCATTGCTGCCTGGTTGTATAATTCGACTAACCGCGAGTCGCTCACATTTTCCAGTAAATGAAGGGCGACAGATTTATCGCCAGCCAAGGCCTGCAAATAACTCTTTTCCTGGGGGTTCGAAAAGTTACTGGCAATCACTAAATCTGGCCGCTCATTTGCCGGAAGAACAGCGAGCGCCTCGATCAGGAAATCAAACCCCTTCAAAGGGGTTAAAGAACCCACGGAAAAGACATATCCTTGTTTTTCCATCCCCAAAGGGCGGAAGAGAGAAGCATCCACCCCCAGGTAGTTAATTACCGATTGGATTTGATAGATGCGTGCAACCGCATTTTGGGTATACCCCGAATTTACCAAAACGCGCTGAGCATATTTCAGGTTGTTTTGATCATTACGTTGCAACGCAGTTCGATAGAGTGCAGGCAAAGGATCCATCCGATTCAAAACTCTTCGCCACGGCGTCTGCGCTAGGTCATAAGGACGCGTCGGCATTTCTTCATAAAGCAACCGCAGAGGCTCATGAAACCAGATGACTTTGGGCAACCGACCGACAAACCTCAGCAAACTGGGACTATTTTCAAATTGGCATGGGTGAACAAATAAAACATCATAAGCTTGCGCCTCGATCTTCGCTGCGATGAGGCGATTGACCCTCCGTATTCGAAATAAATCTATCCAACGAATGACCTGGTTGAACCTCCCAAACGGCGAATTCAAAAGGGGCAAAGGCTTATACGGAAATACGGTATAGTTCGCAACCCAGGGTCTCAGATCTGCAAATTCATGCTCGGCAGTCGAGAGCGAAAATACGTCTATAACATGGCGTGCTGCTAGGCGCTTGCTTTGTTCATAAAGAGAACGTTTTGCGCCTCCCGATGTCAGGTTGTGATAAATTGCAATCCGCATACTGGTCAATCCTGCTTTGGGTGGTGATCTACGATGAATGGTCGCGCCAGTATCATCAGCGGTATGACGCTTGCTCACCAAGAACGTGATGAATTTTACCCGAAATAGAAGAAATTAGCCGACCAATTACGAAGAAATTTTAAAATCTGCAAAGGGGTCTTGCAACCCTCGATCCTCTTTGCGCGCCAAGAGCAACAACATCTTGCGCAGCAAAACCGGGCTGATTCGATGCAGCCAACATTGCAGGATGACTCGTCTATTCCACGGTGCGTAATTTCTGGCTCGCCTATACCATTCGTGGATCAGCGGCGAGTTAACCCTCTCGATAACTGCCGATGTCGCCATCCAGCGCAGCAAGTTAGCCTTTTCAACGGGTGGAAGTTGCTCAAATTCAGGCCAATGGGTGATTCGATCCCGACGATCCATTTCCCCAGGCAATAAGTTGATCAGCAAATCATAGAACACCCAGCGTCGGACGTCTAATGGGCATTCATGAAATCGAGGCAGTTTGATCGCCTTCTCCCTACAGCGAGCCAGATACCCCGCACGGCGGCGCAAATCTGTCTTCACCGTTATGTTCGTCTGATGAATACGATAATAGCAGGTCTTCGCATCTATATAGCCGAAGGAGGCATACTCAGAGTAGCGGGTTAAGAAATCCCAATCTGGACCAATGACAATCTCTGGATCAAACTGCAATTGCCAGGCAAGGATCTTTTCCCGCCGCAGCGCCACACAAATCGGCGGGCCAAACACATCGGACGCGCGCACCACTTCGGGAAATATCCAGTCTTCGAAAGGTCCCCGACGCCGACTGGAGAGGCTTTTCAACTGCCGCCCTTCTTCGTCGCAGTGATAACCGTCGGTATAAACCCCATCCCGTCGCGGGTGATCCACCAAATAACGAACGATCAGCTCCAAATGATTAGGCAGATAAAAATCATCGGCGTCAATGAAAGCGACCAACTCCCCCCTCATTTGCGCCAGAGCATGATTGCGCGCCGCCGCTTCGCCGGCATTTTCCTGATAGAAAACACGAATACGCTTATCATTATATTGCCTAGCGATTTGCCCACTTCGGTCGGTCGAGCCATCATCTACAATGATCAACTCCCAATGCGGATAACTCTGCGCCAGTACGCTCTCAATGGCCTGCGCGATGTAACGCTCGGCGTTATAGACGGGCATCATTATACTGACGAAGATCTCGGGATGATTGAGACTGACTTCGTTCAATGTACTCATGATCTTAGTAGGTTGAGCAAAACTTCTTCGATCCTTCGAGCGCTGTGCTCCCAGCTATGCATCTCTTCAGCTTCAATCCTGGCTTGCTGTCCCATCTGGCGACGAAGATCAGAATTCGAGAGCAGATAACAGATGCCTTCTGCCAGCGCTTCTCGGTCGCATGGGGGCACGATCCAACCTGTATGACCATGTTTGAGCGTGGTCGGATGACCATTTTCTCCCGAAGCGATGATTGCCAAACCGGCAGCTTTGTAATCGAAAATCTTCAACCCCGAATATTCCGGCCAACCGCAATAAGGGGAAAGGCCAAGATCGGCCTGCGCCAGGATGGGCGCAAACTGGTCGGCGCTCATTTGCCCCAAAAAGCGCACATGATCTTGCAATCCATTAGCCGCGACCAGCGCCCGTGCTTCATTTTCACCCGCGCCAGAGCCGACTAACAAAAGTTCAACGTCCGACATATGTTGAATGACTTCAACCAGTGCATCGAGCAATACGTTGATCCCGTGCCAGGCGTAGAATCCACCCAAATACACCAATGCGCGCCGGCGGGGACTTTGATCTTCGGGCTGAAAGGATCGCAATTGGCTGCGCGAAAGAATTCTAATCAGTTCTGTGCCGTTTTCAACTACGACTACTCGATCGGGTTGAGCGCCCCATTTTTGGATACAATTGTTGCGCCAACCCTCGCCGGTGGCGATCACCCGATCCGCAGATCGGATCACGGCTTTCATCGAGCGGACTGCGATGCGGCGCTGTAGTCCCTGCGGTTCGATACCCTTCGCCTCCAGATCCGCCAGAGGGTCTCCGTTATACTCTAAAACCAAAGGAATGCCCAAATTTCTGGCAGCCCAGACGCCGCCGGACATCATCCAACTCATCCGCTCTAAGAAGATGTCACAATCGGATAATTCCTGCCGACAAGCCAGGGCAAACCGCAAACTATCGAAATAAGCAAAATAAGGCAACCTGAACGTGGCTTGCGTCCGCCGGACGACGCGCTCAATCAGGCGCAAAGCGCCCCTATCCATCTGTTGGGCTTGAATCGTGCGAAACCGTTGTAAATCTTCAGAAAGCCATAGTGCCCCTTCAATTCGGAAAAGTATCCGTACTGTGTGCCCCAGCCTCTCTAATTCCCGAACAATTTGCCGCACATGATTTGCCGGTCCGTTATAGGGCGGTTTGCGGATCTCTTCGCCCTTTTGCATCAAATAACCGATCTTCATCGAGGGTCGTCCCCATATAACGCTCCGACCTGTTCAACCAGCCGTCGGATTTCCGACTTAACTTTGTGTATATCAAAACGCTCACGAACCAGTGCCTGTTGAGCCGCTATTTTTTCCAATTTCTGCGCCTGAGAAAGGTCGCTATACTCCAAAATCCGCTGGATCCATTCCTGTTCTGTTAGATATAGGCTATCAACAGGCAATAGTTCATCTGCGCCATCCCAGTGATGAGACAGACAGTATCTGCCGCTGGCGATTGCTTCCATTGGGGACACTTGCAGCCCCTCGGAATAACTGTTCGATATAAAGATGTCAATGTTTTTGTACCAGATTTCGGGTTGCTCTACGCGGCCATAAAAAATCACCTTTTCTTGCAACCCCAGTTTTTCAACCAACCCGTGCAAAGCGCGAAAATAATCTCTAAAAAGCGGATGTTCGCCGCCGCCAATGTGCAGACGATAGTCGCCCCGGATTTTGACCAATTCATAGAACGCCAGGATCAACTCATACACCCGTTTGCGCGGCGTCAGGTGACACAAAATGCCCAAATCGCCTTGAAAAGCTCGGGGCGACGAAGTGAAGCGCTCTAAGGAAACTGCTTCTGGGATGACCACGATTTTTTCTGCTTGCTCCGGAAAGCGCTGAATAAATTCGCTGCGCTTAGCCTGACTGACCAGGATGATTTTGTCCACTACGTCCCAATGGATGTGATCCGCCCAACGATACATCTCATAGCGATGAAGTCGAGTTACAATGCCACAGGACTTGGGTAGCTGACTGGCGCTCTCCAGTAATCCGCTCGCCCACTCAAAAAAGACCACCTGATTGGTCTGCAAAAAAGATCGAAGGTCACGATTAAAAACGGCTTGGTTGATTCGATCATATAAAATAGGCGATTGAATCGTTCGCCGTTGAAATAAGGTTACTGAATGATGTTCACAAAACTCATCAAAAATTTCCTTGAAAAAAGCCCAGGTGTCTTCGATTGCAACGCCAATTCTCATCTTTTCCCGCACCATGGATACATCATCGTTGTCTAACACTTCTCAGTTTGCAAACGGACGATCAATGAATTGTTGATGCCATAACTCAAGCGACAGAAGCGCGCCCAATTGGGTGGTGTGATTCACCCCTCTCATGTGTTCATCCAACAGCTTGCGAATATACTCTGGCTGAAAATAACCGCGCTGTAACGCCGATGGGCTTAGTAAAATCGAATACGCCCAATCTTTCAACACCGTCCGCAGCCAATTGTGATAATCTTTATAGGGGCGATGATCGGGTCCCGCCAGACTACCCAAACCAGCCGAGCGCAGATGCCATTGCACAAAACGCTTTCCGCGCAAAAGTATATCTCGAGCACAAGAGATCATGGGCAAACCGGTTTGCGCGATGGGCACTTTGGCTAATTTCGGAAAAGTTTCGGCAAACGCCCGGTTGATCAAATATCGCTCATATAAATACCCCGGCGGTATGGTCATCGTAAAATCCCAGAGATCATAATCGCAGAAGGGCAGGCGCACCACAGCGTAACTGCGCACCACTTCCACCCCGTGAATGGTCATGCGCGGCACACGCTGCGTCATATCGAAATAGAGGCGCTGCCCAGACATGTGACTGACGCCGGCGGCGCGCATCCCGGCCCGGTAACTCTCAAAAACGGCATCCCCCACATTCTGTTGAAATTCGGGGGTGAATAATTGCTGCTGTTCTTTGGCTTCAAAGGTGATAACCCCTTGGTCGCGATGCGTCTGGAGATGGGCATGCCACCAATCCGAGTCGGGATAGTCAGCAAAGAAACGCCGCCGGATGGCAAAACCCATCATGGCGTCGCCCATAAAACCCTTAAAAATGACCTGCGCGATGCTTCCGGCTGCTTTTGCTGCCGCCAGCGCATGCAAATTAAAAATATTCCCTAAACCGTCTGTGATGCGGACCGCCTCACTTGCTTGCGTCAATAGCCAATCTGGTTTTAATTCCAAAAAATGATATGGTGCGCCGCACAGATGCGCCAACTCGCGACCATAGCGGGCATCATCGCAGCCGCGAATTCCCCAGGTAAAGGTTTGAATCTGACTCGGCGGCAGTAGCTCAGTTAAATAAGCAAGGATCACTCGTGAATCCAATCCTCCGCTGAGCAATAAACCTTTCTCAAGATTATCCTGCGTTAAACGCGCGGTAGCTTGCTTCAGATGATGGTTCAGCTCCTCAACATATTCATCCTCATCCCTTAATCGAAATTGATCAGCGTATTCCGCGCGCCAATAACGTCTGATATTCACCATACCGTTTGAATAGGTGAAGACTACTGCCTGTGGCAAGAGTTTCACTGCTTTCAACAAGGTGCGATCGTCGAGCATGTGATCGAAGGTCAAGAATTGAGCGATGGCTATCGGATCAGTATCTCGAGGCAATTCCGGATCGGCGAACAAGGCACGCACACCAGAGGCAAAGATCAACCCACCGACGGTCTGGGCGTAATACAAGGGATATAAACCCAAACGATCGTTGGTCCGCAACAATTTACGCTCTTTTTGATCCCAGATCGCAATCGTGAAAGCGCCTTTCAACCGACTAGCAAAATCGTCTCCATATTGCTCATACATGCAAAGAGCAAGTTCTACATCGCTGTCGGTTTTCAGTTGATGGCCGCGCTGCTCCAATTCATGACGCAACGAACCGGCTTCATAAAACTCACCCTCCATGATCGCTCCCGTGCTATGATCTTCATTCCAAACCGGCTGCGCAATTGGTTGGAGAATACCCAGGCTCACCCTCCCTAAGCCAATACCATCCTGTTCATACAAATCCCGCCTGAAGCGCTCTTCTGGTTCTAACGCACTCGCCATTGCGTCTAAACGCAAAGTACGAATGCTGCGGCGATGATCTTGAATATATCCTACCAGACCTGGCATTTTCTCACCTATGGACGTCCTGTTGTCATGTTGCAGGATAGATCGCGCACCACCTGCATACCGCTTTCATCGCATCTCGGCGGCAGCTTTCGATACGCTCAGGCGGCTCAGATCCTGGCGCTTGCACCTGCCCACCTCATTGCACTAACACTTCATCGAACATGGCTTCATAGCGCGTACCGGCATAACGACCGCGCAGCTCATCAAAGTTCAGAATGACCTCACGCAGGTTGTCCTGCGTATGCTTCAAGGTTCTTCCCTGAACCGGCCAGGGACGGATTTTCAAGAATGCAAATACTCGCCTTAATACTTGATCTCGGTTTTGCAGCAGATCCTCGTATTCCACCTTGATCTTGGGCAACCGCAGTTGCGCAACATAATCGTCCAATTCCTGGTCGCTTTGTTGTCGCTCTTGCAGGTACTGGTCAAACTGTTCTGGATCGAAGACGGTTGGCGGCATACGGTCCGATTCTTGATAAAGATTCCATTTTCCCGATGCCTCATACAATCGCCGAGCATTGATGCGCGAAACAACTGCTTTCACCAGATTGCGTCGGCGCATCTGGATGACATGACAGCCTCTGCGATGAATTAGCTCAGTAAATCCATCCCGATCCAGGACATCCACCAGTTTGGTCTTGAAACCAATTGCCCGCTTCTTACCCACCAGCGGCGGGGTAAAAAAGCCACGCGCCCAACTCAGTTGATCTTCCGCTGTGCCCCCCTTTTGCCGAAGGACGGCAAAATGCTCATAGACCGCTTGCACATCTGGGTGTTCCATCATCATACTGGTCAGATAAGTGCTGCCGTCTCGT
>DYGV01000032.1:29612-31960 GCA_020724505.1 Anaerolinea thermophila | reverse complement strand
CTGGAATATCTACCAGGTCGCGCACCTTAGGGCGTGGATCCTGACCACTGACCGCTGAAAGCACGCCGCGCGGCTTATAGAGAGCAATATAAATATTGGTTTCGGGCAATTTCAGCGGGCGGCCGTCCACCAGAATACGGTCTTTAGCAGGGTCGGCTTTTTCGCCTAGAACAGCCACACGACCGTTAACGGTAACCCGGCCGGCTGCAATGATTTCCTCACAGGCGCGGCGCGAGCCCAACCCGGCATGTGACATGAGCTTTTGAAGGCGATCTTCCATATTGGGTAATTATAATCCTTCTTGATCGTCGTCCCTTGCCAGGCTGGCGGGAGTAGCGGGCTCGTCCAGATTCAAGGGCGGCAAATCCGCCAGCGAGCTCAAACCGAAATACTGCAAACACTCCGGCGTCGCGCTGTAAAGTATCGGACGTCCGGGCAGCTCGGCGCGCCCCACTTCCTGCACCAGCCCTTTCAAAAGCAGGCCTTTCAACACGCCGTCGCTGTTCACCCCACGGATAGCGTCAATCTGCGGGCGAGTGATCGGTTGGCGATATAAGATAATCGCCAGCGTTTCAAGCGCCGCCCGGCTCAAGCGGCTACCGGTCTCCAGCCCGAGGAAGCGTTCGACAAAAGGCGCGCTTTCCGGCGCAGTTGTCAGTTGAACGCGGCCGCGATAACGCTGCAGGCGAATGCCGCTTCCCATTTCGGCGTCCAGATAGCGTTTCTCCAGCGCCTGCAAAGCCGCCTCCAGCTCTCCAACCGACACATCCAACGCAGCAGCCAGTTGCGCCGGCGTCGCCGGGCTGGGTGCGACGAACAACAACGCCTCCAGGTGAGCCAATAGGGGCTTTGGAGGGCTTCCGTTTCCTGCATCGCTTCGTTCACCCGAAAAAGGAACGAACGGCTGAGTACCATCGTCTGGAGTGTGATGCGAATCTGGAAAAGAAGCGTCTGTCATAACTTAAAAAATAAACTAACGATGAGACAATCAGGGCGGTAGATCAGGCTGTGATAAAATTCAACCCGGTCGGCTTCTAAAACCGACTCATATTGAAGGAGTTTAAGCAAATGATCTTTCAATCGAAGCGTACTTTCTTATTGGTATCAGCAACCCTGGCGTTGGTAATTTCTATCATAGCATGTAATCTGCCCGGCAGGCAAACCCCAACCGCTACAGAACCCATACCGGTCTCCAGTCAGGCCGTCGAAGACCTGGCGACCCAGATCGCGGGCGCTGCTGCGACAGCGGTCAGCGGCGGCCCGATTGTCCTGGAGATGACGGAACAACAGCTTACCTCTGCGGCAGCGCTGGAACTGCAAAGTCAAGGCGAAACCCGCGTGCAAGATATTGAGGTGAGGCTGCGCGAAGGTCAGATCATCATCACAGGACGGGCCAATCAAGACGGTTTCAGCCTCCCATTTAGCGCCACGCTGCGCCTGACCGCCAACGCGCAAGGCCTGCCGCAAACCGAAATCGTCGAAGCCAAGATCGGTCCGCTGCCGCTCCCAGAGAGCATGACCGAAGAACTTACCAGCCGTTTTAACCAAATGGTGCTGGCAGAAATCAGCTCGAATGGAAGCAACGTGTTTATTGACAGCATCACCATCGCAGATGGTAAAATAACCATCGTGGCTCATACCCGATAGGATGCGATTATACCATTGCCGTCGAAACGTAGCCGTATCCTGCTCGACCTCAGTCGGGATACGAAACTTATCCCACGCGGGAATTTTACTCGCAGTGTGGGCGGTGTTTTTGTTTCTCTCTGCCTGCGCGCCGGCGCAAGCTACCCAGCAAATGATTGAAGTGAACATCACCGCCGACGGCAAGACCTTTGACCTGCAATTGCCGGCCGGCAGCACGGTGCAGCAAGCTCTGGATCAGGCCAGGCTGAGCTTAAACGCGCTCGACCGCGTCGAGCCGCCTGTTTACACCGTCTTGAGCGAGGCGGCTAATATTCGCTTGATCCGCGTAACCGAAAAATTCGATGTAGAACAGGTGATTTTGCCTTACGAGCGGCGCACCTTGCGCAATGAATCGCTACCGGTTGAACAAGAGATCCTCATCCAAAGCGGAAAAAATGGCTTGCAGGAAATCACCTACCGACGCGTGTTCGAAGATGGCGTGGAGGTCTCCAGTCAACCCATCCCGGTCAACTCAGTGATTCTCGAGGAACCGTTGCCAGAGATTCGCATGATCGGCGTGCAGGCGCCCTTTGCGCCAGTCAAGATCGTCGGCCAGTTATTCTATCTACGCGACGGCAACCTGTGGCGGATTCAGGAAAGCACCAGCAATCGGCGGGCGGTGATCGCCACCGGCGACATGGACGGGCGTGTCTTATCCATTT
>DYGV01000032.1:20055-29602 GCA_020724505.1 Anaerolinea thermophila | reverse complement strand
GACGATGGCGATTGGGTGTTGTTCACCCGACGCTCCACAGTCGAGGGAAGGATCAACGAGCTGTGGGCAGCGTATATTGGGGAGACCGAACTTAGCACTGCGCCGCAAGCTGAGGGCGAAACCGTTTTGGTGGATCTCGGCGTGGATAACGTCGTCCACTTCGCCGATTGGGCGCCCGGCTCCAACACCAAGATCTTCTTCTCCACGGTCGAACCGCGCCCCACTGCCCCCGGCTGGCAAGCGAACAACGACCTTCAATCGCTCACCTTCAGCCCCAATGGATGGACGACCCGCTGGACAACCATCATCGAGGCCAACTCTGGCGGCGTTTACGGCTGGTGGGGCGTTCAATACCTGTGGGATGCGGATTATCGTCAATTAGCCTATGCCCGACCAGATAGCATTGGCCTGGTGGATTATAAGACCGGCGTCATCACCAAGACACTGGATATTATCCCTTATCAGACTTTAAGCGATTGGGCGTGGGTACCAGGGATCGCCTGGGGACCCGATGGGAAGGCTATCTATGTGGTTGAACACACGGCGGTGAACAGCGCAGTCTCTGCCGAAGAAGCGCCGGGGTTCGATTTATCTGCGTTGCTTTCAGGCTCTAACAGCGCCTTACGCCTGGTATCTCAAACCGGAATGTTCGCATATCCCCTTGCCTCGCCCTTGCAAGAACAGGGAGCGGGTGATGTGGATTATCAGATTGCCTATCTGCAGGCGCAATACCCTGAGCAAAGCCAGACCAGCCGCTATCGCCTGGTGGTCATGGATCGGGACGGTTCGAACCGTCGTACCCTGTTTCCCCTCGAAGATAGCCCAGGGCTTGAACCGCAGCAATTTTGGGGCGCATGGTCGCCGGCGCCCATGCCGGAGAGCGGAAGCTTATCAATTGCAGTAATCTATCAAGGTAACTTGTGGCTGGTCAATGCGCAAACGGGTGAAGCCGCCCAGGTAACCGGCGATGGCCTTACCACGCGCGTCGTCTGGCGCTAAACCAACAGAAATAGGACGGGAGGATACAGTGCGTATTTTAGTTACAGGAGCTGCAGGTTTCTTAGGCTCACACCTCTGCGACAGACTCTTGCGGGAAGGCCATGAAGTGGTGGGGATGGATAACTTCATCACCGGTCGTCCGCAAAACCTGGCTCACCTGGCAGGTCATCCCAGGTTCTCATTTATTCGACACGATGTTTCGAACTTCATTTTCGTCCCCGGCAAACTGGACGCGGTTTTGCATTTCGCTTCGCCGGCCAGCCCCAACGCGCATTCGCCTTATGGGTATGTAAATTTGCCGATCCAAACCATGAAAGCCGGCGCGTTAGGCACCCATAACACCCTGGGCGTGGCGCGCGCCAATAACGCCCGCTTTTTGTTAGCCTCCACCAGCGAAATCTATGGCGATCCGCTCGAACACCCACAGAAAGAGACCTACTGGGGGCACGTGGATCCGATTGGACTGCGCTCCGTTTACGACGAAGCCAAACGCTTCGCCGAGGCGCTGACCATGGCCTACCATCGTTTTCACGACATTGACACTCGTATCGTGCGTATCTTTAATACCTACGGACCGCGTATGCACGTGGACGACGGGCGCGTGGTGCCCAACTTCTTGAAGCAAGCTATTTGCCAGGAACCCCTGACGGTCTATGGAGATGGGTCACAGACGCGCAGCTTTTGTTATGTGGATGACTTAATCGAAGGCATTTACCGATTGTTACTTTCTGATGAACACAACCCGGTTAATATTGGCAACCCCCAGGAAACGACGATCCTGGAATTTGCTCATATCATCAACCGCTTGACTGGTAATCCGGCCGGCATCGTGTACAAAGCCAGCTTGCGCAGCGAGGGAGACCCGCAACGCCGACAGCCAGACATCACCCGGGCACGCCAAATCCTGGGCTGGGAGCCACAGGTCAGTCTGGAAGAGGGGTTGCTACGCACCATACCCTACTTCAAACAAGAACTGGGGAAAGAATAAGCCTTCATCCGTCAATAGATCGCCGCGCTGGAGCGCTGATAAAACATTATCCGTCATTACCCTATCGCATCCCTTATGACCGTCTTAATCTCCAATCAACGTGAGCGTAACCGCTTCCTGCGTTTTGCCGTGGTGGGCGTCATTGGCGCAGTGGTAGACTTTGGCGTCGCTAACCTGCTGGTCATCGTGTTTCACGCCCCGCTTGTGCTTGCCGGGACAATCTCCTTCATCTTGGCCATCCTGAGCAACTTCACCTGGAACCGCTATTGGACGTATCCAGATTCGCGCTCCAAACCGATCTCGCATCAATTGGTGCAGTTTTCGATCGTTAGTGTAATCGGTCTGGCTATCCGTGTGCCGATTTTGAAATTCGTTGAACCGCCTATGGAAAACCTGGCGGCGCGGCTGGGTCTTCAATTCCTGCCCTATCTCTCCTCTAAAACTATCGGCGACAATCTGACCCTGGCATTGGCGGTTGTTGTGGTCATGTTTTGGAATTTTTTCGTCAACCGTTACTGGACTTACAGCGACGTAGAGTAAAACGATATAGCGCCGCACCAGCGGTAGCGATTTTCAGTCGCTGCCTAGAGATGAACGAAGTCGGCACAGCCAACTCCCCAGCCCGCTTTCAGCGGGCTTTTTGTTTTCCAACCGATGTTGTAAGTGCGCTCCATCGAGGTGAGTTTTTTCGACCGGCGAACCATTAGGTATAATTGGGTTATGCAAGGTCGTTCGAAATTGATCCCCATTTACACCTCGCACGGCGACGCCGGCGCATTCCTGGTTTTCCCCTATCTGTACAATCCAGAAGGCGAGTGGATCGGCTGGGTGGAAGCTGACCGCACGGTTTTCTCCGTGCATGGACACTATGTTGGCGTGCTAACCAAAGAACCGCGCATCTTACGCAAGCGAGAGTGGGGAAATGCCCTCGCCAGGCGCATTCCTCCGCCTGCGCCGCCGCCCATCCGCCCACCAGCGCAGGTGCCTTTAGCGCCACCGCTGGCTGAAGTTCCGCTCAACATGATTGACGTGCTGGCAGAGGCTCCAGATTTATTGCCGCCAATGGATTGGGGCGAATTGCGCGAAGATATGGACTGATTCGCCGCTGGATAGACGCCCTTGAAACCGTATTCTCTACCTCAATCGGATGACTGAAGAACCGAAAACCTCTCAGGAAACACTTCCTTCGCCGGAAACAGCCGCCTCTTCGGCTACTAAAGCCGCTGGCGAAAGCGCCGGCGGACCGCGTTCGCTGCGCGAATTGATTGACCACGTTTCCGGACGCGGCTTCCGCGCTCAATTGCCGGCCGAGGAGGCTGGCATCCTGGAAACGCTGCCATTCCCCTTTCTGGCGCTTGTGGGGCAACGGGAAATGAAACTGGCGCTGATCCTGGCGCTCATCAACCCTGCCGTGGGCGGTGTACTGTTGATTGGGCCGCGCGGCACAGGCAAAACCACCGCAGTTCGCAGCCTGGTGGACCTGCTTCCCGAAGTGCCCCGCAGCCTTTGTTATTATGGATGTATGCCGGAGGATATCGAAGTCGGCGGTATTGACGCAGTCTGCCCGGAGTGCGCGCAAAAGTACGGGCGGGGCGAGCCGCTAGCCCGAATGGACAGCGTGCGATTGATCGAGTTGCCGCTCAACGCGCGCATGGAAGACGTCGTTGGAGGGGTGGATGAACGCGCTGCTGCTCACGAGCGGCTGCGTATCCGTCGCGGTTTGCTGGCGCAGGCCGATCGCAATCTGCTCTATATTGACGAGGTGAATCTGCTGGATGATGAGATCACCGACGCTATTCTCGACGCCGCTGCTCAGGGGCGATACACCGTGCGTCGCGGCCCAATAACAGCCACCTATCGCTCACGCTTTACCCTGATTGGCTCCATGAACCCAGAGGAAGGTCGCCTGCGCCCTCAGATCATGGATCGTTTTGGCTTGCGGGTGGTGGTACGCGGTCTCTCCGAAGCGGAAGAACGCCTGGAAGCTTATCGTCGGGTGCATGCCTATCAGACAAACCCTCGCAAGACCGTGGCGCAATATACTACAGAGACAGCGATCTTGCGCGATGAAATTCAAGCCGCGCGCGATGCCCTGGCTCAGGTCGTCCTGCCCGAAGATGTAGCCGAGCGCGGGCTGGCGATTGTTCGTGAGCTGCAAATCGACTCGTTACGCGCGGAGATCACCCTGTTCGAAGCCGCCCGCGCCTACGCCGCCGCCGATGGCCGCCTGCAAACCACTCTGCAAGATCTTTACGAAGTGGCACCAATGGCGCTGCGCGCCCGCCGTTCCAACTTCATGCTCGAATTCTTTGCCAGCCAACAAGTCGAAGAAACGGAAATCCAAAACGTGCTAGAACATCAGATCAATAACCGAGGCGAATCATGATTACACATCGCGAACGAATTGAAGCCTGTATAAACGGCGAAACCCTCGACCGTCCTCCCGTAGCTCTCTGGCGTCACTTCCCCGTGGATGATCAGACACCTCAAGGCTTAGCTTCTTCTGTTTTAATGTTCCAACGCACCTTCGACTTTGACCTGGTCAAAGTTACCCCTGCATCTTCCTATTGCCTCAAGGATTGGGGGGTGATGGACGAATGGCGCGGCAACCCGGAGGGCACGCGAGATTACACGCAGCGCGTCATACAACATCCCGATGATTGGGAACGTTTGCCTGTTTTGGATCCGCAACACGGATACCTGGCGGCTGAATTGGAATGCCTGCGCATACTTTCGCGGGAGCTAGGCTCGGCAACACCGATGATCCAAACCATCTTCAATCCTCTGTCGCAAGCCAAAAACCTGGTTGGCGGCGAGCAAATGCTCGTGCACATGCGCCGTTATCCAGAACAATTGCACACCGGCTTGAAAATTATTACGGAAAGCACCCGACGCTTCATCCTTGCGCTGCAACAAAGCGGCGTCGCCGGCATCTTTTACGCTGTCCAGCATGCCCAGTACGGGTTGCTTTCGGAAGCGGAATATTCCACCTTTGGCCGCGCATACGACTTACAAATCCTGGAAGCCGCCGCTCCCATGTGGCTAAAGATGCTCCATTTGCATGGCTCGGAGGTGATGTTCAGCCTGTTCTTAGACTATCCGGTCAATATTCTCAACTGGCACGACCGGGAGACCTCCCCCTCTCTTGGCTCCGGCGTTTCCCTTTTTAGTAAGGGGGCAGTGTGCGGCGGCGTGCTGCGTGAGACGCTGGTATATGGATCGCCAGACCAGGTGCGCAGCGAAGCCTTGGAAGCCATACAGGCTACCGCCGGCCAACGGGTGATCCTCGGCACGGGCTGCGTCACGCCGATCATCGCGCCGCTGGGCAACATCCTGGCGTTGCGCCAGAGCGTCGAGGCTTGATCAGACATAACGGCGAACTGTCTTGTCGCCAATGAGCAATGTATGAGCGGACTTCGAGTGATTTCTGGCAAAGCGCGCGGCCGTCGTTTACGTTCTGTGCCCGGCGACGCCACGCGCCCGATCACCGATCGAGCAAAGGAAGCGCTCTTTAATATCATCGGCGCAGACATCATCGGCGCTTCTTTCCTCGATCTTTTCGCCGGCACCGGCAGCGTGGGAATTGAGGCATTGAGCCGCGGCGCAGATTATGCGCGCTTTTTAGACCTGCAACAACAAGCCATTGAAACCATCCATCAGAATTTATCGCTGACTAACTTGAAATCGGGGGCGGATGTTCGGCGTCAGGATGCCTTCGATTTCTTGAACGGCGCCCCGGATCGCGCCTTCGACTATATTTTCATCGCCCCGCCGCAATATAAAGAGCTATGGAAACGCGCCCTCTCTACGCTGGATGCCAATCCCGGATGGCTGGCCGAGGACGCCTGGGTCATTGTGCAAATCCACCCCGTGGAATATCAAGAATTGAGCCTGAAAAACTTGACAGAATTTGACCAGCGCCATTATGGCAGCGTGTTATTCGTTTTCTATGAAACCCGATGATCATCAACATCCAAAGGGTATGGTGTCCATGCAGGAAAATCACCAGACCAGAGAATGATGAGAGGCGCGCATCGAATTGCAAACAACTCACAAGGACAACCTATGAAAACGCAAGAGTACATTCAACTCGAAGAAACTTATGGCGCACACAACTATCATCCATTGGACGTGGTCATCACTCGCGGCGAAGGCGTGTGGGTGTATGACGTGGAGGGCAACCGCTATCTGGATTGCCTGAGCGCCTATTCGGCGCTGAACCAGGGGCATGTTCACCCCAAAATTTTACAAGCGATGATTGAGCAGGCAAAAAAAGTCACCCTGACATCGCGCGCCTTCCGCAACGACCAACTGCCGCTGCTTTATCGAGAATTATCCGAGCTGAGCGGCTACGAAATGGCACTGCCCATGAACAGCGGCGCAGAAGCCGTCGAAACTGCCTTGAAACTGGCGCGCAAATGGGCTTACCGCGTCAAGGGCGTGCCCCGTCACCAGGCAGAGATTATCACGTTCGAAAACAACTTTCACGGTCGCACCATCTCAGTCATCTCATTCTCGTCAGAACCACTGTATAGAGAGGATTTCGGCCCCTTTACGCCCGGCTTTGTATCGCTCCCCTACGGCGATTTAACAGCGGTGGAGCAAGCCATCACCCCCAACACCGCTGCTATCTGCGTAGAGCCAATTCAGGGAGAGGCTGGCGTGATCGTTCCACCAGAAGGCTTCCTGCGCGGCCTGCGACGCCTGGCGGATGAGCGCAATGTTTTGCTCATCGCCGATGAAATTCAAACCGGCTTAGGGCGCACCGGCAAGTTATTCGCTTGCGATCATGAAGGCGTGCGCCCGGATATGATGGTCATCGGCAAGGCGCTTTCCGGCGGTTTTTATCCCGTGTCAGCCGTGCTGGCCGATGAAGAAATTATGGGCTTGTTCCAACCGGGGGAACACGGCTCGACCTTTGGCGGCAACCCCTTGGGCGCGGCGGTGGCGCGCGCCGCGCTGCGCGTGCTGCGCGACGAAGACCTGATCGCCAATGCCGCTCGCATGGGCGAATATTTGCTCGAACAACTGGCTGAAATCCCCAGCCCGCATGTGAAAGAAGTGCGCGGCAAAGGTTTATTGATCGGTGTAGAGCTGAAGCCAGAAGCCGGTGGCGCTCGCCGTTTCTGCGAAGCATTGAAAGACCGCGGCATCCTAGCCAAAGAGACCCATCAACACGTCATCCGCTTTGCGCCGCCGCTCATTATTGACCAGGGAACCATAGATTGGGCGCTGCCCAAAATACGTGAGGTGTTGCTAACGTTATAACCACTGCGATCATAGTTGGCCATGTTGCTATCAGGAAATAAGAGATAGGAGTAAATAATGAACATTGGCATTCCAAAAGAAACCAGATCATTCGAATATCGGGTCGGATTGTTCCCGGCGGGCGTAAAAATGCTCACCCAGATGGGTCACACCTGCTATGTAGAACATGACGCTGGTCTGGGCGCAGGTTTTAGCGATCAAGAATACATGAACGCCGGAGCAAGAATCGCCTACACGCCGCACGAAGTCTTCGGACGCGCTGATTTGTTGCTAAAGGTAGCCCGCCCCACAGAAGAAGAAATTGATTGGTTGCAACCCGGCTCAGCCATCGCCGGTTTGCTGCATCTCGGCTCGGCGCGCAAAAATAAAATCGAAAAGCTAATCGAAAAAGAGATCACTGCCATTGCTTATGAACAAATCCAGCTCCCGGACGGCACAGTGCCGATACGCAAGCCGCTTAGCGCCATTGGCGGCATCCTAGCGGCGCAAATCGGCGCTCGCCTGCTGCAAAGCAACGAAGGCGGCAAGGGTATCTTGATTGGCGGAATGCCGGGCATCCCGCCTGCAGAAGTCATAGTCATCGGCGCGGGGATCGCCGGCAGCGGCGCAGCCAAAGCATTTTGGGGCATGGGCGCTCATGTAACGGTGCTAGACACCAACATCAACGCTTTAGAGACCATCTATAATACCCTACCGGGCGTGGTGACCATGATCTCGAACCCCATCAATATTGAACGCGCTTGCGCCTACGCCGATATTGTGGTGGCGGCGATCCTGGTGCCCGGCGAACGACCGCCCATTATCATCACGCGCCAGATGCTCCGTAACATGAAGCCGCGTTCGATTATCATGGATATCAGCATAGATGAAGGCGGTTGTGTGGAGACTTCGCGCCCTACTACCAACGAAAAACCCACCTTTATCGAGGAAGGGATCATTCACTATTGTGTGCCTAATATTCCCAGCGTGGTGGCGCGCACCTCGACTTATGCTTTTCTCAATGCAGCCATGCCTTTCATTTTAGAAATCGTCGAGAAAGGCGTTGATCGTGCCATCGCCGAGAACCCGGCGATCGAGCATGGCATAGGCACATATCAGGGAAAAGTAAGACACATCTCCAGCCTCTCTCCCCTGGCGCAGATGGAGTAGATGACCATGGCAGATTACAATAAACTCTATCAATCCCGCGTGGTCAGCGCTGAAGAAGCAGTGCGCCAAATAAAATCCGGCAACCGCATCTTCCTGACCGGCAACTGCTCCGTGCCGCAAAAAGTTCTGGGCGCGTTGGTGGAATACGCCCCCAACTTGAAGGATGTCGAAATTTGCCAGGCGCTTAGCATCGGCCCGGCGGACTACGTAAAGCCCGAAATGCAGGGGCATCTGCGGGTGAACACGATGTTTGTCAGCGCCAATGTGCGCGCCGCAGTTCATGAAGGGCGCGCCGATTTCACCCCCGTGTTGCTCTCTGAATTTCCTTTGCTCTTCAAAAACAAACATCTGCCGGTAGATGTGGCGCTGATCCATTGCTCGCCCCCCGACGAACATGGCTTTTGTAGCCTGGGCATCGAAGTCGGCTTGACCAAATCCCCCGCCGAATCGGCCAAGATCATCATCGCTGAAGTCAACCAGAAGATGCCGCGCACCCTGGGCGACTCGTTCATCCATGTCAGCCGCCTGAACTATATTGTGCCGGTGGATTACGAGTTGCCTGAACTGCTGATGAACGAGGGCGCGCCGGACGCCAACACCGACCGCATCGCCAGTTATATCGCCGAGTTAATCCCGGATGGAGCGACGATGCAGATGGGCATCGGTGCCATCCCCGATGCAGTGCTGAAATATCTGAAAGACAAGAGGGACCTGGGTATCCATACCGAGCTGTTTTCGGACGGCGTGATCGAACTCGTCGAAGAAGGCATTTTGACCGGAGCGCGCAAAAGCATTCACCCGGGCAAGATGATCGCTGGCTTCATCATTGGCAGCCGCAGGCTTTATAGATGGGTGGATGATAATCCGCTGATTGAGCTACACCCCACCGAATACGTCAACGACCCCTTTGTCATTGCCCAAAACGAGCGCCAGGTGGCGATCAATTCGGCTATCGAAGTGGATCTGACCGGTCAGGTATGCGCCGACAGCATCGGCCCGAAGATCTATAGCGGCGTGGGCGGGCAATTGGATTTCATTTACGGAGCTTCTCGCTCTAAAGGAGGCATCCCCATTATCGCTTTACCCAGCACCACCACGCTGCGCGATGGTCAGGTGGTCAGCCGTATCACTGCCATGCTCACA
>DYGV01000032.1:7205-20045 GCA_020724505.1 Anaerolinea thermophila | reverse complement strand
CGTGGTAACCACACGCAATCACGTCCATTATGTGGTTACTGAATACGGGGTGGCAGATCTATACGCCAAGAGCATTCGCCAACGCGCTCTCCAATTAATCCATATTGCCCACCCCGATTTTCGCGACGAACTGAAGCGCCAGGCGCGTGAGCTTCACTACATCTAAACCCGGCGCAGGCGAGGGCCGCCTTCGCCTGCGCTTTTTGACGATAATGAAAAATGACACCGTCTTCCTAAAAGCGCAGAGGATAGAGATAGATGGAAAGACGCGCTAGAATTGTCGCCACGATTGGACCCGCCAGCCAGGAGGAAACCACCCTGCGTGCCTTGCTGGAGGCCGGAGTAGATGTCATTCGGCTCAACTTTTCGCATGGCAGCCACGAAGATCACCTGCGGGTGTATCAACGTGCGCGCGCTGTCTCAGAACAGCTAGGACGACCGGTTACCATTCTTCAGGACCTGCAAGGGCCAAAAATTCGCGTGGGCGAGATTCAAAACCAACAGGTAGAACTGCGCGCTGGTCAACACTTAATCCTCACCGCCGCCCCAATTCTCGGAAATGAGCAAATGGTCTCTGTGGATTTTCCCGATCTGGCGCAAGCGGTTGACCCAGGCGGCAGGATTCTGTTAGACGATGGCAATCTGGAGCTGACCGTCGTGCGAATCAACGGCGACCAGGTAGAAACCCAGGTCAAAGTAGGCGGAATTCTCAAGTCGAATAAAGGCGTTAACCTACCTCACGCCCGGCTCAACCTCGCCAGTCTGACCGAGAAAGATGAGGCGGATCTGGAATTTGGGCTGAAGATGGGCGTGGACGCTGTGGCGATTTCTTTCGTTTGCACGGCCGAAGATGTGCAACGTGTACGGGCTGCCGTCCAGCGTCTGGCGCCGCAGCGTGAAAATCTGCCGCTGATTGCCAAGCTGGAGCGGCCAGAAGCGCTGGATAACCTGGAATCTATCATCGAAGCTGCAGATGGGGTCATGGTGGCGCGCGGCGATTTAGGCGTTGAAATGTCGCCCGAAGTGGTTCCTATTGCCCAAAAGCGCATCATCCGCCTAGCGAATCAACGCGCCCTGCTGGTCATCACCGCCACACAAATGCTCGAATCGATGATCAACTCGCCGCGCCCGACGCGCGCCGAAGCTTCAGACGTGGCGAACGCCATCTTCGACGGCAGCGACGCAGTGATGCTCTCTGGCGAAACGGCAGCAGGAAAGTATCCCGTTGAGGCAGTAAAAACTATGGACGCCATCGTGCGTCAGGCTGAGGCGCATATGCTCGAATGGGGACGTTGGGAGGATTTGCCTCAGGCAGGCTCCTGCGAAGACGATGTCTATTTTACAACCCGCGCCGCCGAAGCGTTGGGTCGCGACCGCAACGTGGCCGCCCTGGCCGTGTTCACCGAGACTGGCCGCACTGCCCGCGTGCTTTCCAAACAACGCCCACAGACCCCCATCCTGGCTTTTACTCCTTATCCAGATACCTATCGGCGACTGAATTTGTTTTGGGGGGTCACGCCGTCTCTGGTGCCGCGAGCAGAGAGCATTGAAGAAATGACCCGCGTGGTGGATCAAGCCATGATGGAGACGACGCCTTTGCAACCAGGTCAGCAAGTGGTCATCATTTGCGGTTATCCGGTGAGCGCCTGCCGCCCAGCCAATCTGGTTCTGTTGCACACAGTTGGTGA
Source organism: Anaerolinea thermophila (assembly GCA_020724505.1). Lineage (GTDB taxonomy): Bacteria > Chloroflexota > Anaerolineae > Anaerolineales > UBA4823 > RBG-16-57-11. The sequence goes on along the minus strand of DYGV01000032.1, from coordinate 18,357 downwards.
AAGATAGTTCAACATCTTCGCTTCCACTGCACTGAGGCGAAAGGTGATCTGGCTTAATCAACAAAAATGTTCGGAAACCACCTTCCTCACCTATCCCCTCTTCCCAATGAGAAGCGGAGATTTCCGAATGCCTTTCTAACATCATAAATCGTCCACTCATTTCCGCGCCGCGCCCACTGATCCGCAGGAGCAGTTAGTAATCAATCGGTTATAATCCTGCTCAGAAATTGGTTTAAACAACTTGAGACAGATGAACGGCTCGACCGGCGTGGTTGCCTTTATACCCGGTCAATACTCAGGTCAGGGCGCACCTTTGGGGCGTTTTCTGCCGCCAATTCCAGATGGCGTTGCCGCCGCCTGGCTGCAAGAGCACGTTCCGGCCGGCGCCTGGGTGTTGGATCCCTTTGGCGCATCCCCGCGCCTGGCAATCGAAGTCGCCCGTGCAGGGTATCGGCTGCTGGCTGCGGTTAATAACCCCATTGCCCGCTTTCTCCTTGAACTCTACGCCAATCCATTTACAGAAGCGGAGTTGCGCGCCGTATTAGCCGATCTGGCGGTTTCTCAAAAGGCGGGTGAACGTTTAGAACCCCATCTGCGCAACCTGTATCTCACCCAATGCGAAAATTGCGGCAGCGAAGTTGAAGCCCAGGCGTTCATTTGGGAACGTCAACCAACCATGCTTACGGCGAGCATTTATACCTGCCCCAACTGCAAGGAAAGCGGCGAACATCCCGCGACCGCCGCGGATGCTGAACGTGCAGCGCGTTTTTCTGGCGGGGAATTGCACCGGGCGCGAGCATTGGAGCGCGTCGCTCCTTTAGACGATCCTGATCGCATTTTCGTAGAAGAAGCGTTGGCGGTGTATCTGCCTCGCACAGTCTATGCGCTTTTCACTTTAGTCAATAAACTCGAAGGCCTTCCTCCAGCACGCCGACGCGGCCTGACAGCGCTGTTGCTGGCAACCTTTGATCAAACCAACAATCTGTGGTCGCATTCATCCTCGCGCGCACGTCCTAAACAGCTCAACATTTCCTCGCGCTTCTTAGAGCGAAATGTGTGGCTAGCGCTGGAGGATGCAGTGGCTCAATGGGCGGCGATCTTCCCTGGTCAAGAAAAGGGGCAGAACAGTTTGCCGGTAACGATCTGGCCTGAATTGCCTCCACCCGAAGGTGGCGTTTGTTTATTCGAAGGGCGGCTTAAGGCGCTGGCGGAGCAAGCGCAACATCTAAAATCAACAGTTATCCCCGCCATCGAAGCAGTTGTCGCCGCGCTGCCACGCCCCAATCAGGCTTTTTGGACGCTCTCCGCGCTATGGTCTGGCTGGCTGTGGGGGCACGAAGCCAGCGCGCCCTTCAAATCTGTGCTGCGCCGCAGGCGCTACGATTGGGACTGGCATACCGAAGCGTTATACGCTACCCTGTATCACCTGGCAACCATTTTACCCGCCGAAACGCCTTTTCTGGGCATGATGGGCGAAATCGAGCCAGGTTATCTTTCCGCCGCCCTGGTAGCCGCAGAACTGGCTGGCTTTGATCTTATAGGTCTGGCAATGCGTACGGCAGAGGGTCTGGCGCAAGCGTTATGGGAAAAGTCTCCGTCTGTTGCTGCCGCTCGACTGAGGACGCATGTCAACGTGAACGATCGCGTTCGTTTCGTGGAGCAGGCAATCACTGAATATCTTCAACAGCGCGGTGAACCCGCGGCTTATCTCGATTTGCACGCCGCGGCGTTGTCATCGCTGGCAAGAGCCCATCTGCTTATTCCAGATCCTGCAACAACCGCGGACCACATGCTGGAGGCAATTCATCCGCTTCTCGAAGCCGCTCTCCTCGCCCCAGGGCGATTTACGCGTTTTGGCGGCAGCCCACGCTCATTAGATGTGGGATTGTGGTGGCTGGATCCATCTGCGCCTCAGGCGCACCGCGGCGTAATCGCCCAACCCCTGATGGACCGAGTCGAGGTGGAAGTCGTGCGCCTCCTGCAAAAGACTCCCGGCAGCTCTTTCGAGTTTATTGACCAGGTAATCTGCCGCGCTTTCCCTGAGCTATTGACGCCGCCCCGCGAATTCATCCAAGAGTGCTTGAATTCCTACGGCGAGCAAACAGTGCCAGAGTCAAACCAATGGCATCTGCGCCTTGAAGACCAGCCAGCCGCCCGGCGGGCTGACCTGGCGCAAATCAAGGCATTGTTGAGGGCAATGGGAGAACGATTGGGGTTTGAAATCCAAGCTGATAAAACCGACGACGCGCCTGGATGGGTCTATTGGATAGCAGCGAAGCAAGCCCAAAACTACTCCTTCTACGTAACCGTTTCTGCCATGCTGTCGCAAGCTGTCTTTAGCCGCGCCGAGGCACAAGCAGCATCCGATACGCTGCTTCGCCCAGCAGTGGTGTTGCCTGGCGGGCGCGCCAATCTGGTTCAGTATAAATTGCGGCGCGATCCACGCCTTTCGATAGCTTTACAGAGCGGCTGGCGATTGATCAAATTCCGCCATGTGCGGCGTCTGGCGGAGGACCCGTTGCTCAGCCGTGAAACCCTAGAAACCATGCTCGACCTGGATCCGCTGGAAAACCGCGACCCGCAAATGACCTTACTGTAAAACACCTTACGGTGCTTGGGTGGCTTTGGGGAAGTGAGCCGCCGCCGGCGATGGAGTTTCTGTCGGCGTCGGCGAAGGGATTTGGGTTGGCGTCGGGGTTTCGGTTGGGGTCAGCGTAGGCGACGGAGTTAGGGTAGGCGTTGGCGTAGGCGTTGGAACCAGCATCAACAAACGAACGCGTTTTTCTGCATAAGCGCCATCTAATCCTTGAAGATACAGACGCAGTGTGACCACTTCACCGGCCGGGAAATTGCTAACGTCCCAACTCGCAATAATGTCCGGTTGTTTGATGCGGTTACGCCCTTGCGCCAGCGTTTCCCATACCACTGGTTTCTCCCCCAATCCATATTCCAAACGCCAGAAGTCGAAGTCTTGCGGCGCATCAATCAACGCATAAATGTTGACCATGCTATCGCGGATGGTTTCATTATCCTGGGGGTAAGCAAGGATCAGAGTCGGTCGAGGGTCATCGGAACGGCACTCGCGGTTGGGGGCAAAAATCACCGGGCGTGGGAAACCCATCGCCTCCGCCCAGGCCTGTCCCTGCGGATCGCGTCGCACCCAGCGCCTGGCCCAGGTATCGGTAACATTCAGTACAAATTTCTCTTCGGCGAATTCCGAACAGGCTGGCGAAGCCAACAAGCCCGTCCAGGTGTCAATGCGTACCTGTCGCCACAGATCCTGATCCGCCGGCAGAGGCGGCTGGTCAATCGCAAACAGCTCGGTGCGTTGCCTGGGGCACCATTGCGAGGGCGTTGTACCAGAGATTTCACAGATCACCATCTCCACCACCCCGGCGGGTCGTGAGAACTGGGATGGATTGCCGGCGGCTCCGGATCCGCCGCTGAAGCGCGGCGCAGCCGCGGTCATTACTCGGTTCCAGATCGGCGCAGCGCCGCTCAGACCGGTGGTATTTTGCATGGGTGTGTAATCGGCATTGCCTACCCAAACGCCCACCGCCAGATCGGGGGTATATCCTATCGTCCAATTATCGCGGAAATCATTGGTGGTGCCGGTCTTGGCAGCCGCCGGAAACGGCAGGTTCAGCGGCGAATTTGCGCCAAACGCCGGCGTGCGGGCTCGGTTATCAGAAAGAATCGAGGTGATGAGATAAGCGTGCTCTGGTCGAACGACTTGCTGACCGCCTTCCGGCCGATATTCAAATACCTCTTTCCCTGAATGATCCACAATCTTCAGGATGGCAGTTGGCGCCATACGCAAGCCATTATTGGCAATTGTCGAAAAAGCCGAAGTCAACTCCAACAGGGTTACTTCGCCTCCGCCCAGGGTCAGCGATAGGCCGTAATCCGGCTGATTCAAGGTCGTGATGCCCATGCGCCGTGCAAAGGCAATGAAACCATCCTCGCCGGGTTGGTTGGGGTCGTCATAAATGCCTACAAATTGCAACGTTTTGACCGCCGGGATGTTATAGGAGTTCGCCAGCGCGGCGCGCACCGTGACCGGGCCATGATATTGACCATCGTAATTGACCGGCTTATACGGCGGGCGAGTATCGTCCGCTCGCCCAGCGGGGGGGAATTCCCATGGCACATCCCAGAGCAAGGTGGCGGGCGTCCAGCCCTTCTCGAAAGCCGCCAGATAGGTCAATGGTTTGATCGCCGAGCCTGGCTGACGGGGGCTGATGCTCATATTCACCTGCCCGGAGATCGCTTCGTTATAGAAATCTGCCGACCCTACCATAGCCAGAATTTCGCCGGTGGAGGGTCGAATGGCAACCAGGGCGCCATTATGAGCGTTTTGGGCGGCCATGGAGCGCACCTGCTCCATCACTGTGGCCTGCGCCAGGTCTTGCAGCTCTGGATCCAGTGTGGTATAGACGGTGTAGCCCAGGCGGTAGATGGTTTGTGGATCGTATTGCGCCTCCAACAACGAGCGCACGTATGTCACCCAATGCGGATATCGGATTTGCACCACTGGCGGCGGAAAAGAGAACTCTTTGATTTCGTTGGCTGCCTGAGTGGCGGAGACGGCATCCACACACACCTTTTGCGGCGAGTTGCTGACATAAATGCAATTCTGCTCCAAGCTCAGTTCAAACATCAAAGCCAACACATCCCGTTGGCGATTCAAGGCGGCATCCGGGTTGGTGTACACATCATACACTGCCGGCGCTTGCGGCAGCCCCGCCAGGAAAGCCGCCTGCCCCAAGGTCAATTGATCGGCAGTGGTTTTGAAGTAAGTCTCAGCCGCTGCTTCGATGCCATACGCCAGGTTGCCGTAATAAATCTCGTTGAGATAAATCTCCAGGATTTCGTCTTTTGAATAACGCCGCGTGATTTCAGAAGCCAGGATAGCCTCTCGCATCTTGCGGGCATAAGTTTGTTCGCTGCGTTCTTCCGGCGTAAAGAGGAGATTGCGCGCCAGTTGTTGGGTGATGGTTGAAGCCCCGGAGACAGTTTCGCCGCTTTGCCAATTTTGCACGAAGGCTCGCAAGATCGCAAACACATCAAACCCCGGATGGCTGTAAAAGCCCTTATCCTCGGTGGCAATCGTGGCTGCAATCAAGTAAGGAGAGATGCGCGAGAGCGGCACATACGTACGGCGTCCGGCGCTGGGATCCATCAACTCATATAACACATTTCCTTTACGATCTAATATGCGCGTCGTCTCAAACTGGGAGGCGCGTTGGCTGAGATTGCTGATATCTGGCAGCGTGCGCGCCACGCGATAATATTGAAAGAATAGAATAGACACCCCACATAGCGCAACCAGCGCCAGGCCAAATAGCACGACAAATATACTGCGCAGCAAACAACCAAGCCCGCTGCGTGAACGGTCGCGCGAACGCCCTGCATAGACCACCCGTGGAGCAGGCGTTCGCCTGGCACCTCCGCCGCCGCTTCCACGTCTGCCGGAGGGTGGCATAGGACGTTGCGGCGGCGCTCCAGAAGAAGAGGGTGAAATGCGTATCATCGGCTTGCGCGCCGGCTGCGACGATCGAGCAGAGTTAGGCGCAGGTAACGAGTTCGGAGGCGCAAATGCCGCTGGAGAAACGTGGGTGGCTTCACGATCTTCCTGGTCAACCGGATTGATCCGTGTGGGGGTGGCAGCGCCGGTTGGGGCGCCGCTGGACGCAGCGGGATCAACCGTTGCCGACCGGCGTGCTGGCCGATCCGCAGTCATAGAAGGGCGATCAGATGGCTTCCGCGACGGAGCAGAAGGCTGCCACGGCGCGCCGCCAAAGGGTTCAGGGGGTTTTATAGGCTGTCCCGGAGTGAGAGGGGCGGTATCTTCATCGGATTTGGGAGGCTCCTCTGGCAACGATGGAGGTATAGCCGCCCCCTTTTGCGCGCTGGATGGATCCTGAGTCAGAGAAGAAGCTTCTGGAGTATCACCCTGCTCTTCTTGACGAGGAGGCAATTCCGAGGGAAAAGGCGCGCCAGGCGAATCCGAACCAGGCATATTACTTCGGTTTTGCAGAGATCAACACAATCCACACGCCGCGCATCACCGTATCGTCATGCTGATTTCTCACATCCACATCAATCGTCACGCTTCCGCCGCCAATGCGCCGCAGTTCTTTCGTTTCGACCACATTCAAGATGGCATGAACTGTGTCGCCGATCAACACCGGCTTGATAAATTTCCACGAATTAATCTCGCGAAAAGCCATAACCGTGCCTTCCATCACCCCTGTCTGCACCGCCAGTCCGGAAACGATAGAGGTCACCAGCAATCCATGTGCCACCCGTTGACCAAAAGGGGTCTGGGCGCTATATACGGCATCCGTGTGCATTTGGTTGAAATCGCCGGAAAGCCCGGCAAAAGCGACAATATCGGCTTCGGTCACTGTACGTCCGGCGGTCAGAATTTTCTGGCCGACTTCAAATTCTTCGAAATACATGCCACGCGGGCTGGCAGGAAGCGGGCTCATTCAAACCTCCTTAGAGAAGTAAATGGGTTCATCGGTCTTCGAATTCTAGCACAAAACCGATGCTCTCGCCTTTGGCTTCCCACCTCATCGCTATATTCGCAACAATCGGTTTCATGATCCATAATTTATCGGGGTAAAATTCAAGTATGCGCGAATGGCAGTTACGTTTGGGCGATCCGCTCTGCCTCACTCTGGCGACCGATGTCCGCCTGGAAAAAAGCAATTACGTAGATGATCATATCTGGGAGCTTTCCTTGAGCGGCGGAGAGCCTGTAGCTTTATCGCTGCACACCACTTTCGGGCTGCGCGCTCGTTCCATGCGGCTTTTTCCACAGTTCACTATCGGCGATCAGACTTTCCTCGAACCGGCTGCATTCTCTCAGCCTCCTACCGTTGCAAAGATATTGCCAAACTTCATCCAGCTTGCTTTTTCGCCCATTGCCAATATAGACGTGGAAGCGGAAATCTGGGTTCCGCAGCCGCATGTGATTGCCGGTCGGTATAAAATTGCCAATAACACCAAATCCCATCGTCCTCTCCGTCTGGATCTCATCGCCCAATTAGCCCCCACAGAGGGGCACCGCATGGGGCCGCTTGAATTACAAGCTGCGACCGTGTTGAGCGGTCTAACCGGTGGGCTGGCTCCAATATTGTTCATGACCGGCGGGGCGAAAGCCGGTTCTGGGTCCTATCCTTCGCTGAGCCTCAAAATGGATTTGACCCCAAATGAACAACGCCAAGCCACCTGGGCGCTGGCTGCAACGACGGATCGTGAAGCGTCATTTGAACTGGCGCGCTGGATTGCAGCTCAGAAATGGGACGCCGAACTGACGCGCATCGAGTTGCTCAACAGCGGACAGGTTGAAATCTACACCGGCGACCCAGAGTGGGATGCGGCTTTGATGCTGGCGCAGAAGCAGGCGATTCAACTGATGATGTCTGAGACCGAGCATCTACCCCATGCATCATTCGTCATTGCGCGCCAGCCGGATCAAGGCTACTCGCGGCGCGGCGATGGCGGCGACTACGAGCACTTGTGGAATGGGCAATCGCCCTTGGAGGCGTATTATCTGGCGGATATTTTGCTGCCCATCGCCCCCGATCTGGCGGAGGGGCTGGCGCGTAACTTCCTGGCGGTTCAAACGGAGGATGGTTTTATAGATTGGAAACCCGGTCTGGCAGGCCAACGTAGCAAGCTACTCGCTACGCCCCTGTTGACCAGCCTGATCTGGCGCATCTATGAGTTCAATGAGAATATGGCTTTTTTAGAAGAAAGCTTTGAACCCCTGAGGAAGTTCATCCAGCTCTGGTTCACGCCCGATCATGACCGGGATGGAGATGGTTTTCCAGAATGGGATCACCCCATGCAGGCCGGCAACGACGACCATCCCCTCTATTCACCCTGGCGCTCCTGGTCGGTCGGCGTTGACATCTCCGTGGCGGAATGCCCGGCCCTGGCTGCCATGTTATACCGCGAATGCGTTACCCTGGCGCGGATGGCGCGTGTGTTGGAGCGCCACGAAGCGCTCTCTGAAATAGAAACCCTTGCAGAACGGCTGAAAGCTCTGCTGGAAACGACCTGGGATGAGACTTCCGCCGCCTACATGGATCGCGACCGCGATACACACTTTTGCACCCACAGTGAAACTCTTTTGGAAGGCAAGGGATCGCGCGTTTTTCGCATTGAGCGGGAATTTCAAGAGCCGGCGCGCCTGCTCATCAACATCTACACTGATGAAACCGTCCGCCGCCGCCCCACGGTGTTTGTGCATGGCGTCAGCGCTACCGGTCGTCCGCGCGTGGCGCGTATATCCGACGAGCATTTTCAATGGATGCCCGGCTGGGGTCACCTGACAGGTCAGCAGGTTTTTTCGGCGCTCAGAAGAATCGAAGTGCACGGCCTGGAGCCAGAGGATCGAATTCACGTTTACAGCGTGGGCTACGATCAGCAGGATTGCAGTCAACTCCTCCCGCTTTGGGCAGGCACCCCGACCCCGGAACGCGCCCGCCGCCTGGTAGAAGAAACGATCCTTAATCCACAGCGCTTCTGGCGAAGGTATGGCTTACCGACGGTTTGGAAATCTTCCGCAGCGTCGGAAGCAGCTCTCTTGAATTGCGTGAATTTGCCCTGGAACGCCCTGATCCTGGAAGGTCTGCTGCAATATGGCTTTCGTCCTCAGGCGGCTGAATTGATGACCCGTTGGATGAATGCAATCATCCAGAACCTCAAGCGTGAGGGAGCGTTTCGCCGTTACTACCAGGCGGATACTGGAGAAGGATGCGGCGAGCGCAACGCGCTCAACGGATTAACGCCGGTGGGGAAATTTTTAGATGTATTAGGTGTGCAGTTGATTTCTCCTCGGCGCGTGGCGCTTGTGGGATTCAATCCCTTTCCGCGCCCAATTACGGTAAAATATCGAGGATTATCTGTATTGCGCCAGACAGACAAGACCATCGTGGTCTTCCCCGATGGGCAGACCGTGACCGTTGACGACCCTGCACCGCGCATCATTTCCCTTGAATAACCTTTGCGGAGAATTTCCCCGTCCGGAGGCGCCATCTATGACAATCAACCGGTTGATGACCGCAGTCATTCAAATCCAAGACGTGGAGGCTGCAACCGAGGCGCTCAACAAAGCCGGCTTCCTCGTTACTCAAATTGGCAGCAGCGGAGGCTTCCTGGGCAACCGAAACAGCACGTTATTGATCGGCCTGACGGCGGGACAGGAAGACAGGGCGGTGAAAATCTTGAGCGAGACCTGTCGCCGACGGGTGGAATACGTCGCCACGCCGCTGGAGGGAGCGCCATTTCACTTGCCGCTTACCACGCCGGTTACCGTGGGCGGCGCAACAATCTTCACCCTGGAAGTTGAACGCTACGAGGTGCTGGAATGAAACTGATCTTGACAATTATCAGCGACAACGATAATGAACCCGTCTCGCACGCCTTGATAACAGAAGGTTTCCGAGTAACTCGCGTGGCTTCTACCGGGGGCTTTTTCCGCAAAGGTTCAACAACGTTGCTCATCGGCGTGGCAGATGAGAAAGTTGATCAGGCCATCGAAGTGATCCGCAAAACGGTTTCGCCGCCTCAGGAACCCGGTTCCAAGCGAGCCACCTTATTTGTTCTCAACGTGCTGAACTACACGCAAATATAAACTGCATTGCCAAAAGCATGGCAGCTCTCTGAATTGGACGAAGCGGGCATAGCGTTATTGCGCCTGGCTTTTCTCCACGCAAGCGTTATTCGTGAAATTCTTCCACCTGATAGGTTTGCACCCTCAGTTTTTTCGTGCGCCATAAATCCGGCGCTGCGCCCATTTTTTCGCACAAGTGGTCGAGGAAAACTTCCGCGTTGGGCAATTTCTCCCAGACCTGTGGCAGAAAAGTAGCCCGCCGGCCCTCATCCAAAAGGACCACCCCATCCGTCCATCAAGATGACGCCATCCACACCCGGTCGCAAAGCGCGTAGCAAGTCTTGCGGCGTCTCATATTCCAAATCTTGCGGCAACGTTAGAACTGATACTTCTATACGAATGTCCTCCAACTCAGACGGCTGAACAGGAGGAAAGCGATAATCTTGCAGCGCAGCGGCAATGGCGTGATCGCGCACATCCAAAGCCAGGGGCTGTTGCGGCTCCAACGCGCCAATGCAGCCGCGCAATTGCCCGCGGCGCGTCAGCGTGACGAACGAAGCGCCTGGCTGCCGTAATCTCGGCGATAATTCATCCAACACAATCGCAGGCAGGCGTTCACCTCGCACAGCGCTTTCCATCGCCTGACGAGCAATTTTTAACAGAACAGCGCGTTCTTGAGGGGATAAAGACTCATTCATAACTTACCACCTCGCGGCTTGGACTACAACCCCACGCGAAAATTCCTTCAGGAATGTCTCAATGCAGACGTTGATAAGAACGATTGTAATAGATGAGTGGTTTCCCTTTCGGCTCGGTGCGCATGGCGATCACTTCTCCCAAGAATAAAGTGTGATCGCCAACCTGATAAGCCGCCTCCACGCGGCAATCAAAAAACGCCAGCCCCCCGGCCAAAAAGGGGGCGCCGGTCATCAAAGTAAATGTCTCCAGACCAACAAAACGATCTTCGTCCTCGCTCATGCGGCCGGCAAAACGATCGGAGATCATTTCTTGTTGGTCGTTCAGTATAGTGACGCCAAAAACGCCGGACTTTTCGACCAAATCATGGGTGCGCGCCTGCCGCGACAAAGAAACCAGCACCAGGGGTGGGTCAAGGGAGATCGAGGTAAACGAACTTACGGTCATCCCGTGCTTCCAACCTTCATAAAGTGAGGTTACAATGGTTACACCGGTCGCCCATTGGCGCATCCCCTCACGCATGGCTTCCGCAGCAACGCGACGATGCACTGACTTCAACGCGACTCCCAAATGAATAAGATAAGCTCATCATACATTTCCCCCGTGGTGGCGTCAAGGGGCAGCCTGGCGTTTCATGCTTATTGAACCGGTTGAACATCTTTTCAAGGCGCGCGACGTTGACGTACGCATCCATGCGTGATAGAATGCACCTGCTTTTCAGGGGCGTGTAGCTCAATGGCAGAGCAGTGGCCTTTTAAGCCATTGGTTGAAGGTTCGAGTCCTTCCACGCTCACTTACTTTTTAAGAGGGTTTTCCTAATCAACA
>DYGV01000032.1:0-7195 GCA_020724505.1 Anaerolinea thermophila | reverse complement strand
TGGGGTTTTTTTTATTCAAACAACTCACATGTGGGGATTCACAAAAATCTTTGACTTCATTTGCCTAAATGGTGTTCTTGCTATTGTCTTTGAACTATCCCTTACTCCCACCCCCATGGCCCCCCTCTTTAACGTTGGGAGAGAGGAAAAGGTGAGGGCAAAACACCACGAATTTACCGAGAGAACCGCTTGGATTCAATTTGGTGAATTAACTTCCAGAAATGCTCATGGAAAAACATGACATCTGTCGTGACATAAGTCACTGATCAAAATGGCATGGGGGAGTTAAAATTATTGCAAATCATTTGCAATAAAAACATCAACAATGGGCGCTCTATTGGAAGAAGCAACCGAAATCTTGCGTTCCCGCGGCGGACGTATGACCAACCAACGGAAACGCATCCTGGAATCTTTGGAATTGCTTGGCAGTCATCCATCCGCGGATGAAATCTTTGCCTTTGTCAGCCAGAGCGATCCAACTCTCAACCTGTCAACGGTTTATCGCACACTGCGCTGGCTGGAACAAGAAGGCCTGGTCAGCGCGCGCCATTTTCACTTCGACGAAGACCGCCGCACAGATCGCTTTGACGCTGCTTCTCCGATAGATCACCATCATTTCATCTGCACCGAATGCAAAAGCGTAATTGAATTTGACAACCGCCTGATCGGCGAAGTTAAAAACCAGTTTTCGCGCCAAACAAATTGCTGGGTCCAATCTGTTTCGGTGGTTCTTTATGGGTTATGCCCGAACTGCCAAAAATAAATTTCATCCAGGAGTTCAAAATACGATGCACTGTCACAACGCTGTGGTGAGCGAGACGCTTACAGAGGGGACGATCGCCCTGATCGGTCACCCGAATGTGGGAAAGTCGGTCCTGTTTCAGCAACTCACCGGGCAGCGGGTGATGGTATCCAATTACCCTGGCACCACGGTGGAGGTCGCTCGCGGAGCTGTGCGGCAAATTCCTGGTGTGGCACTGGTGGACACTCCAGGGGTGGTGACCTTCCCACCGTTTTCTGAAGATGAAGCAGTCACGGCGCGCGTTCTATTGAATGAACCGCTGCGCGCCATTTTGCAGGTCGGCGATGCCAAGAATCTGCGCCGCACTCTGCTGCTGACGCTGCAACTGGCAGAGATGGGTCTGCCGTTGGTGGTGGCGTTGAACATGATGGACGAAGCGGAACGGCGTGGCGTGACGCTGGACATCGCTCAAATCTCACAGCAGTTTGACGCTCCGATTATCCTCACCACTGCGATCCACGGGCAGGGAGTCGATCAGTTGATCGCTGCTTTGCAAGAAGCTAAACCCTGTCGGTTTTGGATGGAATACCCAGCGGATATTGAAACTGCATTATCCGATTTCCAAAATCAGGTGGAAACGAACCTCAGCCGCGCGGCAAACATCAACCTGCGCGCCCTGGGGCTGTTGTGGCTCAGCGGTGACCAGGTGAGCGCGGCGTGGCTGCGAGATCACCTGCCCGCCGAGATTTACGCCAAACTGGAGAGCCTACGCCTGTCGCTCGAAGCGCCCGCCCAGCGCATCCAGCAAGCGCGGCTGGAAAAAATTGACAGCCTGGCGAGCAGAGTATTGATCAACGTCGGCCAGGCCGATCAAGGCTGGTCGGCGCGCCTCAGCCGTTGGTCCACGCACCCGTTTTGGGGCTGGGTCATTTTAGCCCTCGTCCTTTATAGTTTGTATTGGTTTGTGGGCGTCTTTGGCGCCGGCGTCCTGGTCGGTATGCTGGAAGAGCAACTATTTGGTCAGGTCATTAACCCGGCAGTCACACGCCTAGTGGAGCTGACCATCCCCTTCCGATGGTTGCAGGAGTTTCTGGTCGGCCCCTATGGGTTGTGGACGATGGGCATGACTTACGCCGTAGCGTTGATCTTCCCCATTGTGACCACCTTTTTCCTGGCGTTTGGTATATTGGAGGATTCCGGGTACTTACCCCGCCTGGCGGCGCTTAGCAACCGCATGTTCAAAGCCTTAGGGATGAACGGCAAGGCGGTGCTACCAATGGTATTGGGCCTGGGCTGCGTGACAATGGCCATGTTGACCACGCGCGTTTTAGAGAGTAAACGGGAACGGCTGTTGGCGACCCTCCTGCTGGCTCTGGCAGTGCCATGTTCGGCGCAACTAGGGGTCGTCATGGGTTTATTGGCTAGCGTCTCCTTTTCGGCGGTATTGATTTGGGCCGGCGTTGTAACCCTGGTTTTGCTGGCAGTTGGTTGGCTGGCGGCCAGGCTGGTGCCCGGTGAACGCACCATGTTGCTGGTGGAGCTTCCGCCACTGCGTATTCCGCAAGTTTCCAACGTGATGCTCAAGACGCTGGCGCGGCTGGAGTGGTACGCAAAGGAGGTGGTGCCTCTCTTTCTGTTCGGGGCCGCCCTGATGTTTATCCTGGATAAAACCAGCCTCCTGGGGTGGTTGATCCACGCCGGCGAACCGATCGTCAGTGGCTGGCTGGGCTTGCCGCCGCAAGCCAGCGCCGCCTTTGTGATGGGTTTCCTGCGCCGCGACTTTGGCGCAACAGGTCTATTCGTGATGGAAGCTCAAGGCTTGCTGACGCCAGTGCAGATTGTGACGGCGATGGTGACCATCACGCTTTTCATCCCCTGTATCGCCAGCGTGATGATGATCGGCAAAGAACGCGGCTGGCGCATTGCGCTGGGCATGATGGCAACCATCATCCCACTGGCGATTTTGGCTGGCGGTTTGCTGAATCGGCTGCTGTTAGCGATCGGTTGGGGAGCCTGAACATGGATCAAAGTCCTCGCTGGGTGATTTGCAGCATGTGCGGTCATCGCTTTAACCCCGCTCAGCAAAGCGTCTGTCAATCATGCCCCTTGCAGCACGGCTGCCAGTTGGTCCGCTGCCCGGTATGCGGTTTCGAGATGGCCGATCCAGAACGCTCCGTCTTGGCGCGGTTTGCAAAGCGCTGGCTGTCATCAACGAAATCTGATCCACCCCAAAACTTGGCCTGAGACAAAGGAGCGAAGAACAATGAGACGATTTGGCCGTAGGCGTTTTGGTCAGCATGGTTTTGGTTTCGGAAGGCGGGGCGCCTGTCGGCGACGATTCGCCTTTACGCTCGCCGATACCCCTGCGGGTCAACGCGTCTGTTTACGTGGTTTTTCATCCAGCCTGCCCGCCGAACGTCTCTCGCATTTACTGGCTTATGGACTGGCGCCTGGCCGCTGGGTGCAGGTGATCCAACACGAGCCGGTCACCGTGGTGCAGGTTGAGCATAGCGAACTGGCGCTGGAAAACGACCTGGCGCGCCAGATTGAAGTAACACCTGCGGATGATTCGTCCCAAAATGCTTGATCCTCAAACCCGTGACGGCGACCAACCCAATGCGCCCATCATACGCCGCGAGCCCGCCCTCCTTCATCGCTGGCAGGCAAACTGAAGTAGATCTTTTTCTGGAGACACCCCATGCCGCTAAAGAGCGAAATCTTCGAACAGGTGGATGTCCTGGATCGTTTGTTCACCCAGCAAGCTGCCGTCATCCGGCGCATTGCGGATGACGTTCGGCGCATTGAGCCGCGCTACGTTTTTCTGGCGGCGCGCGGCACATCCGATAACGCAGGCCGCTACGCCAATTATCTATGGGGTTCAATGAATGGTCTGCCGGTCGCTTTAGCCACCCCCTCGTTATTCACCTACTATCATCAACCGCCCAATCTGCGCGGCGCGCTGGTGGTAGGCGTGTCCCAATCCGGCCAGTCGCCGGACATCGTAGAAGTGCTGGCGGAGGGACGCCGCCAGGGCTGCGCCACGCTGGCGATCACCAACGCTGTTCACTCACCGTTGGCTGAGAGCGCGGATTACGTCATTGACATCCAGGCAGGCGAGGAAACCGCAGTGGCGGCAACCAAAACCTACACTGCCGAGCTTATGGCCATTGCTATGTTTTCTATGGCGCTGCGCGATGACGACCAAAATTTTGCAGCCCTCGGTAAAACTCCCCAGTGGGTGCAACAGGCATTGATGCTGGATGATGTCATTGCCCGGAGCGCTGAACGCTACCGATATATGAGCCATTGCGTGGTCATCGGCCGCGGCTATAACTACGCCACCGCTTTCGAGTGGTCTTTAAAGCTGAAGGAACTGACTTATGTGGTAGCCGAACCCTATTCCTCAGCGGATTTTCAACATGGCCCGATCGCCATGGTGGAAAGCGGCTTTCCGGTGATGGCGGTGGCGCACAGCGGCAAGGTTTTTAAGGATGTGTTGAACATGCTGCGTCGCTTGCGCGATGAACTACACGGCGAATTACTGGTGATCTCCGATCAATCGGCGGCTCTCGAATTGGCGCAATCGCCGCTGAGGCTGCCACAAGGCATCCCGGAATGGGCATCCCCGCTGGCGGCGATCATCCCGGCGCAACTCTTTGCCTATCACCTGACGCGCGTCAAGGGGTACGACCCTGACCGGCCGCGCAGCATTCGCAAGATCACAGAGACGCATTAGCTCCTCGCACAGATAGAACCCGCGTCTCGCCGCCCGAGAAGAGGCGGCTTTGTCAACTCCTTTTCCGCCCGCTTTCACAGCCGTGCGGGTTATAATAATCTCCGTGACAGATAAACCACCAGAATTTTTGATCAGTGAGCTTCTGCGGCAGAAAGGGCTGCGCCTGGCGGTGGCCGAGTCGTGCACGGGTGGCCTGATCGGGCACCGCATCACCAATGTCCCAGGTTCTTCCACTTACTTTGTGGGCGGTATCGTATCCTACGCCTACGAAGCCAAAGTGCGCTTGCTGGGGGTGCGCTGGGAGACCCTGGAACAGCATGGCGCGGTTAGCCGAGAGACGGTGTTGGAAATGGCGCTTGGCGTGCGCCTGGCGTTGGCTGCGGATCTGGGGGTGGCGGTGAGCGGCATCGCCGGCCCAGGGGGTGGCACCGCTGATAAGCCGGTAGGGCTCACCTGGATTGGGTTAAGCGCGCCGGATGGCGATGAGGCCTGGTCGTATCGCTTTACTGGCGACCGATTGAAGATCAAAGAACAAGCCGCAGACCAGGCGCTGAATAAACTGGTGGAGTATCTACATGCAGCCAGTTGAAGTCATCGCTCGTTTCGAGGCAAATGGGAAAATTCACCCCACTCAATTTACCTGGCGCGACCAGGTTTACAACATCTTGTCCACAGGTCGCCGCTGGCAGGATGAAAGCGGCTTGCACATTCTGGCGATGGTCTCTAGGGAGCGGGTCGTTGAGCTAATATTCCAACCCGATGGGGCGCGTTGGTTCCTGAAAGCGCCGGAGCCTGACGCCCGACTTGCATGAGACAGTTTTTGAAAACTGCGTAAAAATTTCGATAATTTTCCCTGCAAAAAGCCAAAAACCTGATAAGATTAAGAATTGATGTGTACGTTCCTAAACCCACCATTACCCCAAGGAGGTCGTCATGGAATTCGGAAAAGCATTCACCTTTGCCTTCGAGGACAGAGACTGGTTGAAAAAAATCGGGATTGGGGATTGCTTTTGTTAATCCCGCTTATCGGCAGCTTTTTCCTCTTGGGTTGGGTCGTCGAACTCGTCCGCCGAGTTATTTTGGACGACCCCGAACCATTGCCAGATTGGAGCAATCTCATGGATTTTCTGGTCAAAGGTTTTCAGGCCTGGGTTATCAGCCTGGTGTATTCACTGCCCGTCGTAATCCTCTCCGTCTGCACCAATTCCGTTCCGATCCTGTTGCAAGGGAATGGTGGCGATGACACCATGGCCACCATTGTCGCCCTTTTATCCATTTGCTTTGGGTGCGTCATTTTCCTGTTCAGCCTGGCGCTGGGGTTCATTCTTCCAGCAGCGCTGGGACAGTTCGCCGCCACCGGTCAAATGGGTGCAGCCTTCCGGTTTTCTGAGGTGTTTGCTCTGGTGCGCGCCGAGCCAATGGCGTTTTTGTTGACTTTGTTGGGCAGCGTGTTAGCCAGCATTGTCGCCTCCTTGGGCATCATTTTGTGCATCATCGGCGTCATTTTCACTTCCGCCTGGGCAGCCACCGTCACCGGCCATTTATATGGTCAGGCTTACAAGAAAGCTGCCGCAAGCCGGGGAATGCCGGCCAGCCCGGCTTATTAGGCCAGATATGTTGGCGAACAAAAAGGCCAGGAGTTTCAAGCCCTGGCCTTTTTGTTTTTCGCTCATCGAATTACAGCAAAGTGTTGCGCTTTATCCCAACCGCGCTCGCTCTTCAGCCGCCACGCTCGGCTCCAGTTTCTTGAACAACGGCGCAGGTTGACGCAGCACCTGACCAGGCTTCAACTGGCTGGGTTGCCATTGCCTCCCTGCGGCCGCCGGTCGGTAGCGCAGCACAACGTGGCTGCCCAGCTCGTCTTCCACTGTTTCGGTGAATTGACTGCCGAAGAGCGGCGTTTCATATCCGAGATAATGATGTAACCGTTCGCTGGAAAAGGGGATGAACGGAGCAAACAAAATTTTCAGCGAGTCGATGGTGCGCAGGGCGGTGTAAATGGTCTTGGCGGCGGCGGATTTATCGCTCTTGATCTCGAACCAGGGCGCGGCCTGATCCAGATATTTGTTCACCTCAGCTGCCAAACGCAACGCCTCGCCCAGGGCAGCGCGCAGGCGTACTGCCTCCAACAGGTCAGATACGCTCTGGAAGCCAGCTTCGATCGTCTCCAAGATTTGGCGATCCTCGGGGCGCAACTCCCCTGGCTCAGGGACGCGGCCCTCCCAATGCTTATATGCAAAGGACAACACGCGGTTCGCCAGGTTGCCCCAGGTGGCGACCAGTTCATCGTTATTGCGCCGCACGAAATCCTCCCAGTCCCAATCGGTATCCTTCGTCTCCGGCATGTTGACGGTTAGATAGTAGCGCAACGGATCCGGATCGTAGCGGCTGAGAAAATCCAGGCCCCAAACCGCCCAATTGCGGCTGCCGGAGATCTTCTTGCCTTCCAGGTTCATGAACTCATTCGCAGGCACATCATAGGGCAGCGTCAGCCGCTTTCCGTCGAGGTTTTCGAACAGTTTGCCAAACCACTCGCCGGCGCCAATCAATTGCCCAGGCCAGATCACCGCATGGAAGGGGATGTTATCCTTGCCGATGAAATAATACGCACGGGCCTGCGGGTTATACCACCAGTTGTGCCAGGCGTCCGGCTGCCCGCTGAGGCGGGATAGTTCGATGGTCGCCGAGAGATAGCCGATGACCGCCTCGAACCACAC
>DYGV01000031.1:410-32102 GCA_020724505.1 Anaerolinea thermophila | reverse complement strand
TGAAGGCGGTCTCACCGTCGGCGCCGGCGCTATCACCAAAATCCTGGATTAGGAGATCCGCCATGGCGAAGCAAAAGATACGTATCCGTCTGAAAGCTTACGATCATCGTGTTTTGGATCAATCCGCCAAGCGTATTGTGGAGACCGCTGAGCGAACCGGTGCCCGAGTTGTGGGTCCTGTGCCCTTGCCAACTCGCATAGAAAGGTTTACAATACGGCGCTCGACTTTCATAGATAAAGATTCCCACGAGCATTTCGAAATCCGCACGCATAACCGGTTGATTGATGTGTTGGATCCGGATTCGAAGACCATTGATATGTTGATGCGTCTTAATCTGCCTGCGGGCGTGGATATCGAAATCAAGATTTAGGTGTTGCAGCATCTGGCGCAAAACGCCAGGTGCATAAAAATTGAGGCGTTAGCAGACAGCGCAAGAACGATTTTGTGCGTGGGGCTGCCAAAGACACATTTGCCCCTCGGCAAGTCGCTTGACTGCGTTGTGGTCAGGGATGATGCAGTCCAGCCCAGGCTGACAGTCCCGAAACTATTATGCAAGGAGACAACTGAGATATGTTGAAAGGGCTGATTGGCAAGAAAATCGGCATGACCCAGATTTTCGATGAAGCCGGGGTTGCTATTCCGGTGACTTTGATCGAAGCTGGGCCATGCTATGTAACCCAGGTGCGCACACCTGATAAGGATGGCTATTCGGCGGTGCAATTGGGTTTCGTCGAAACAAAGCCTAAGCGTCTTTCGGGTGGTCAACTCGGGCACCTCAAGCGCAACAATCTTCCTCCGTTGCGCTTTTTGCGCGAATTTCGCGCCAAAGATCCGGGTTTGAGCGAAGGCGATCCGGTGAAGGTGTCCGTCTTCTCCGTAGGCGATGCAGTAGATGTGGTGGGCACCAGCAAAGGCAAGGGTTTCCAGGGCGGCGTGAAACGTTACCATTTCCGCGGCGGCCCCAAGACCCATGGTCAATCCGATCGTCACCGCGCGCCCGGCGCACGCAGCTCTGGCACCACGCCTGGCCGGGTCTATAAAGGTTCACGCGGTCCTGGGCACATGGGAAATGAGCGTGTGACCACGCAAAACTTGAAGGTTGTGTTGGTAGATGAAGAACGCAATCTGTTGGGCGTGCGCGGCGCCGTACCTGGGGCAAAGGGCGGCATCCTGCTGATTAAGGAGGCGCGCAAGCAATAGTTGCGCCCTCGATCGAATGGGAGTTAGGTGACATGGAAGTAGATGTCTTGAACATGGAAGGGCAGAAGGTCAGCAGCGTAGAACTACCTGCAGCGATTTTCGAAGCCCCGATCAACATCGACCTGATGCACCAGGCTTATGTACGTCAGATGGCGAACGCACGTCTGGGCACACATAAAACAAAAGGCCGCAGCGAAGTTTCTGGCGGCGGTCGCAAGCCCTGGCGTCAAAAAGGCACCGGGCGGGCGCGACAGGGTTCCACTCGCGCGCCACATTGGGTTGGCGGCGGTAAGGTGCATACACCCAAGCCACGCGATTATACTCAAGCGATGCCGCGCAAAATGCGCCGGGCCGCCCTTCGCTCTGCTCTTTCGGTGAAAGCCGCAGAGAAGAGCGTGGTGGTTGTAGACGCCTTGACGTTGCCGGAGATCAAAACGCGCCGGATGGCGATGGCGCTGGATCGCATTGTGGGCGACGCCAGCGCGCTGATCCTGATCCCGGAGAAGAATGAAGAGTATCAGCGCGTGGTGCTTTCGACCAATAATTTGCCGGATGCGAAAACCTTGTTGGTGAATTATCTAAACATCCGCGATCTGCTCAGCTATGACCGGTTAATTGTTCCATTGCCGGCTCTGGCGATGCTGGACACGTTGTTAGGGAAATAAGAGGAGGCAGCCATGACGACTTATTACGATGTGCTGCGCCGTCCGATCATCACCGAGAAAAATAATTACCTGAACCGCGCGCTACATCAGTACGTTTTTGAAATTGCGCCCGAAGCAACCAAGGTTATGGTGAAGGATGCAGTAGAGAAGTTGTTCGATGTGAAGGTTGTGCGGGTTAATGTCATCAATGTGCCGACCAAGCGCAAGCGCAACTTGCGCAATCGCAGGACGGTGAATCGCCGCACCGCATACAAAAAGGCAATCGTCACCCTGGCGCCGGGCGATTCCATTGCAGTCTTTGAAGGAGTGAAATAATGGGCGTAAAAAAGTTCAAACCCATAACTCCTGGTCAACGCGGCATGACCGGCTACACCTTTGAGGAAATCACCAAGAAGGAGCCGGAACGCTCATTGCTCAAACCGTTGCGCAAAAGCGGTGGGCGAAACATGTATGGCCGGGTAACGGTTCGCCATCGCGGAGGCGGCAACCGTCGCCATATTCGTATTGTGGACTTCAAGCGGGATAAACTGGGTATTCCGGCGCGTGTGGCGGCGATTGAATACGATCCGAACCGCACGGCTCGTTTGGCGTTGCTGTTCTATGCGGATGGCGAGAAGCGATACATTATTGCGCCGCAAGATCTGCGCGTCGGCGACCAGGTGATTTCCGGCCCACAGGCTGAAGTGCGTCCGGGCAACAGTCTACCTATTGCGAACATTCCGGTGGGTACGCTGGTGCATAACATTGAGTTGAAAGAAGGCAGAGGCGGTCAGTTAGTGCGTGCCGCGGGCAGCGCAGCTCAATTGCTGGCAAAAGAAGGCGACTACGCCCAAGTCCGAATGCCATCCGGCGAGGTGCGTTTGGTGCGGCAGACCTGTTATGCCACGATTGGTCAGGTGGGCAACCTGGATCATAGCAATGTCAAACTGGGAAAGGCCGGTCGCAAGCGCCATCTGGGTATCCGTCCGACGGTACGCGGCTCTGCCATGTCGCCGCGCGATCACCCGCACGGCGGTGGCGAGGGTCGTCAGCCCATTGGTATGCCGGGGCCAAAATCGCCCTGGGGCAAACCCACACTGGGTTATAGGACGCGTCGGAACAAGACTACGGATAAATATATCCTGCGTCGGCGTGGAAAGAAGCGATAGGTCAATGGATTTTGGCGAACATCTCGCAGGATGAATTTCATCGGCTGAGATGGTGGAGAAGGAACTATGGGACGATCACTGAAAAAAGGTCCTTATATTGATCCGAAGCTTCTAGCTCGGATCGAGGCGATGAACGAAAAAGGCGATAAGAAGGTAATTCGCACCTGGAGCCGCGATAGCACCATTTTCCCTCAGATGGTTGGTCACACGATCGCCGTACATGATGGTCGCCGGCATGTGCCGATCTACATCACCGAGAATATGGTGGGGCATAAGTTGGGCGAATTTGCGCCCACGCGCACCTATCGCGGCCATGTCGCCGAGAAAAAGTCGAAACGAGGTTAAGCGATATGGCTACGGATATTTTTGCTCAGGCTCGTTTCATCCCGGTCTCGGCTCAAAAGGCGCGTTTGGTGGCAGACCTGGTGCGCGGCAAGGACGCGGTCGAAGCGCTTACGATATTGAAGTTCGCCACTCAACGCGCGGCGCGGCCGATCTCGAAGGTTCTCGCTTCGGCGGTAGCCAATGGCGAAGAAAACTTCGGCGTCAGCCGGGACGATTTATACGTCTATCGAATTTTCGCCGACGAGGCGCCCACTCGAAAATGGCGGCGTTTCGGTGCACGCGGGCGCTTCAAACCCTGGCTGCGGCGTTCTTCGCACATTACGGTAATCCTGCGCGAGCGGGAAGCGTGAGATAAGGAGATCTTATGGGTCGAAAAGTTAATCCAATCGGGTTTCGTTTGAAGATCAACAAGACCTGGGAAGGGCGCTGGTTTGCCGAGGGTGATGAATACGTCAAGAACCTACACCAGGATTTCCATTTGCGCGACTTGGTGCGCGCTGAAGCGCCCAAGGCAGGTGTCTCGCGGGTAGATATCGAACGATTCCCTGGAAAAGTCAAGGTTATTGTGCATACGGCCAAACCTGGCATCTTGATCGGTCGCAAGGGCGAGAATGTGAAGAAGATCCGCCAGAGTTTGGAAGCCGTGGTGGGCAAGAAGATTGACCTGGAAATCAAGGAAATCAAAGCGCCAGACCTGGATGCTTATCTGGTGGCGAACAACATTGCCGAACAGCTTGAGCGACGTATCAGCTATCAGCGGGCGATGAAGCGCGCCATCCAACAAGCTATCCGCCAGGGCGGCGAGGGCATTCGCGTGGAAGTTTCTGGTCGCCTCAGCGGCGCTGAAATGGCTCGCTCGGTGAATATGCGCGAAGGGCGCGTCCCTCGACAAACGCTGCGGGCGGATATTGACTACTCCAAAGCGGAAGCCTTAACCACCTACGGACGAATTGGCGTCAAAGTGTGGATCTATCGCGGCGAAAAGCTTCCAGAGTTAGAGGAAAAGCCCGAGGCTACTGAGGGCGTTTATGTCAGTGAGTAAGAGGGTGTCATTATGTTAATGCCAAAGCGTGTTAAATGGCGCAAGCAAATGCGCGGCCGCATGAAGGGCTTATCGTACCGCGGCTCTGAAGTCATTTTGGGTGATTTGGGTTTAAAGGCGTTGGAACCGGGTTGGGTCACTGCCCGGCAGATCGAAGCCGCGCGGCGCGCCATCGTGCGCACTATGCGACGGCGCGGCAAATTCTGGATCCGCATCTTCCCCGATAAACCGGTGACGCGCAAGCCAGCCGAAACCCGTATGGGAAAAGGCAAGGGAAATGTGGAATATTGGGTGGCGGTGGTTCGCCCAGGTCGCATTATGTTTGAGGTGGGCGGCGGTTTGCCCCTCGAGGTGGCGCATGAAGCGCTGCGCCTGGCGCAGTACAAGTTTTCGATCAAGACCAAGATCGTTGGGCGTTTGGATCAAGCCGGAGGCGAAGGATGAGCGAGAAAACGAAAAAACTTCGCGAATTATCTACAGATGAACTCCGCAAGCAATTGAACGATGCCCGCGAAGAGCTTATGAATCTGCGGTTTCAGCAAGCGACTGGCGAATTGACCGATTTCAGCCGCTTGCGCCATACCCGCCGCCAAATCGCGCGACTGATCACCATATTGGCCGAGCGCGAACGTGAAGCGGCGATGGGAGGTGCAAAATGAACACTCGTCGTCGAATGGTAGGCGTTGTGACCAGCGACAAGATGCAAAAAACGGTGGTTGTAGAGGTCACTCGTACATATCGCCACCAATTGTACAAGAAAGTGGTTCATGCCCGCCAGCGTTTTATGGCGCATGATGAACTGGGCTGCCAGATAGGCGACACAGTTCAGATCGTGGAAAGCCGACCGCTCTCGCGCCGCAAGCGCTGGGTGGTTGAAGCGATTTTACGCCGCGAAGTTGGCGCAGAAGAGCCCGCGCTTGGTTTGGAGGGTGTGGAATGATTCAGCAAGAAACGCGTTTGAAAGTAGCTGATAACACCGGGGCGCGTGAGTTGCTGGTGATCCATATTATGGGAGGATCAACCCGCCGCTATGGTCGCGTGGGCGATGTGGTTGTGGCTGCTGTAAAATCAGCCGCGCCGCAGGGCGCCGTCAAAAAGAGCGAAATCGTTCGGGCGGTGATTGTGCGTTGCGCAAAAGAGTGGCGCCGCGAGGATGGCTCCTCGATCCGCTTCGACGATAACGCGGCGGTCATTCTCGACACCGACGGCAAGAACCCTAAGGGTACACGCATCTTTGGCCCGGTGGCTCGCGAATTGCGCGAAAAAGGTTTCATGAAGATCGTTTCTCTGGCCCCAGAAGTCTTATAGGGTTGGAGAGCGTGCGTTGGATTTGCAGGAGCGAGAGCCGTGAAAGTAAAGATTCGTAAAGGTGATACCGTTGAGATTATCAGCGGGCGTTTGGAAGATAAGGGTAAACGCGGCGAGGTGATCAAGGTGCTTCCAGATGAGCGTCGCGTGGTCGTGCAAGGCGTGAACATCCGCAAAAAGCACCAACGTCAGGTGCAGACCCAGGGCCGCACCCTGAATCCTGGCATTATTGAATTTGAAGGGCCGATTTCGATTTCAAACGTGATGTTGGTTTGCCCTCAGTGTGGCGAGCCGACGCGCGTGGGCGTCATCCGCAAAGAAGAAGGCGTTTTGCGGGTGTGTAAGAAATGTCAGGCGCAGTTCAATTAGCCGGTTTGGAGCAAGATTATGAGCCAAGTGCTAAAAGAACGTTACATGAAAGAAGTTGTGCCGGGCCTGATGAAAGCGCTCAATCTGAGCAATGTGATGCAGGCGCCGCGCATCGAAAAGGTAGTGGTCAACATCGGTCTGGGCGAAGCTCTGGATAACGCCAAAGCGTTGGACGCAGCGGTGGCAGACCTCACCGCCATCACGGGTCAGAAACCTGTGATTACCAAAGCGCGCAAGTCCATCGCCAACTTCAAGTTGCGCGAAGGCCGCGCCATTGGCGTAAAGGTCACACTGCGCGGCGAGCGTATGTGGTCCTTCTTGGATCGCTTGATGAATATTGCCCTGCCACGCGTACGCGATTTTCGCGGCGTTTCGGCAGACTCGTTCGATGGACGGGGCAACTATACTCTGGGTTTCCGCGAACAACTGGTGTTTCCAGAGATCGAGTACGACAAGATAGACAAACTTAGAGGGCTGGAAGTCACGATCGTTACCACGGCAAGAAATGACGATCATGGCAGGCAGCTATTACGGATGCTCGGCATGCCGTTCAGGAAGGAAGGGTAACCGATGGCGAAGAAATGTATGATGATCCGGGAGACGCGGCGCAAGTATGCTGTTCGTGTGCGCAATCGCTGCAAAATCTGCGGGCGACCGCGTGGTTATCTACGACGCTTTGGTTTATGCCGGATCTGTTTTCGCGAGCTTGCGCTCCAGGGGAAAATCCCTGGGGTGGTGAAATCTTCCTGGTAGCCGGGCGGAGGATGTAAAGATGATAATTACCGATCCAATTGGCGATATGTTGACACGCATCCGCAATGCGATTATGGCCGGCCATAATGTGGTGGCTTTGCCCAGCTCGAAGATTAAAGAGAGCATTGCCCGGATCTTGCAGGAAGAAGGCTACATCAGCGGCTACGAGGTGGTGGACGGCAAAGTTGCCGGCTCGAAGATTCTGCGCCTTCACCTGAAATATGTGGGAGAACGACGCGAACGGCGACCGGTGATCACTGGTCTGGAGCGCGTCAGCCGCCCTGGCCGCCGGGTGTACACTGGCAAACAAGAGATTCCTTGGGTGTTATCTGGGATCGGCATTGCTATCCTTTCTACACCCAAGGGTGTCATGACCGGGCAGCGCGCCCGCCAGCTTGGGGTTGGCGGGGAAGTGCTGTGCAAAGTCTGGTAAGGAGGCAGAATGTCTAGAATTGGTCGCTTACCAGTTGTAATTCCGAAAGGCGTAGAGGTTCAGATTGACGGCGCAACGGTGCGCGTGAAGGGCCCGAAAGGCGAGCTGGCGCAGAC
Source organism: Anaerolinea thermophila (assembly GCA_020724505.1). Lineage (GTDB taxonomy): Bacteria > Chloroflexota > Anaerolineae > Anaerolineales > UBA4823 > RBG-16-57-11. The sequence goes on along the minus strand of DYGV01000031.1, from coordinate 24,722 downwards.
CTTTCCGCCGTCCATGCAGATCACGGTGGAGAACAACGTGCTGGAGGTCAAGAGAGCAACCGATGGTCGCATTGACCGGTCGTTGCATGGAATGACCCGCTCGCTGATTAACAACATGGTAGTTGGAGTCAGCGCGGGGTTCGAAAAAATCCTGGAAGTGAATGGCGTCGGTTATCGCGCGGAGATGCAGGGTAAGAATCTGGTCTTGTATGTGGGTTATTCACATCCTGTGGTGATCGAGCCGCCGCAAGGCATCTCATTCGACGCGGATATGAAAACCCGTCAGATCAAGGTGATGGGCTACGATAAACAGTTAGTAGGCCAGATCGCTGCGAACATCCGCAAGGTGCGCCCGCCAGAACCTTATCAGGGCAAAGGAATTAAGTATTTGGATGAAAAGATCCGCCGCAAGGCTGGAAAAGCGGGTAAGGTGTAAAGATGAGCGCCAAGAAATCACGAAGCGAAGCTCGTATCCAACGCCATGCGCGTGTGCGCAAGAAAGTATCGGGCACCCCAACCCGTCCCCGCTTGAGCGTATACCGCAGCCTGGCAGAAATCTATGCCCAGGTGATAGACGATCAGGCTGGTCGTACATTGGTCTCTGCTTCCACCATTGACCGTGAACTGCGGGCAAAGATGAACGGCATGAAGAAGACCGAACAGGCACGCTTGATCGGTCTGGCGATTGCCGAACGCGCCCGGGCGAAAGGCATTCAACAGGTGGTGTTTGATCGCGGCGGTTATCGGTATATGGGCCGGGTGAAGGCATTGGCTGAGGCAGCCCGCGAGGGCGGTTTGGAATTCTAGTTGCGGCTGGTGAACTTACCGCCCTTGCTAAGGAGAAATGTATGTCGGACTACGAGTTTTCTGAATACACACCCACTGAATTAGACGAGCGCGTGGTGGATATCGCTCGCGTTGCCAAAGTGGTTAAAGGCGGCCGACGTTTCAACTTTCGCGTTACTGTTGTGGTTGGAGATGGCCGCGGCAGCGTTGGTGTTGGCACTGGCAAGGCTAATGCGGTGCCAGATGCCATGCGCAAGGCCTCTGAACATGCCCGTAAGAACATGCACAAAGTTGCCACATATAAGACCACCATTCCACATGAAGTCATTGGTAAGGTGGCTGGGGCAAAGGTCTTGCTGAAGCCGGCTTCGCCCGGAACGGGCGTGATCGCTGGCGGCGGTGTTCGCGCCGTTTTGGAGGCGGCCGGAATTTCGGATATCCTGACCAAGTCCCTGGGCAGCAGCAACATCCTCAATGTGGTCACTGCTACTATGCAGGCGTTGGATCAGCTCAAATCCCCTGAGGAAGAGGCCGCTCGTCGTGGTAAAAATGCCAAAGACTTGATACCTTTCTGGGATCGGAGGAAGAATGGCTAAAAAAGCAGTTTCTTCTGAACCGCAGGAGCAGCCGAAGGTATTACGCATTACGCTGGTCAAAAGCCCAATCGGTTATTCCAAAACGCACAAAGCTACTGTGCGGGCGCTTGGATTACGGCGTATGCATCAAACGGTTGAGCAGTTGGACACGCCAACTTTGCGCGGTATGCTGGCAAAGGTGGCGCACCTGGTCGAAGTCGAACAGGAAGTATAGGGATTCGTATGAAACTACACGATCTTAAACCCAATCCAGGGGCGAAGAAAGAACGCAAGCGCGTGGGGCGCGGCATATCGGCTGGTCAGGGTAAGACCGCTGGCCGAGGCACGAAAGGGCAAGGGGCGCGCTCTGGGGGCGGCACTCGCCTGTATCATCAGGGCGGCAACTTGCCTTTCTTCCGCCGTTTACCCTTTGTGCGCGGCAAAGGCTTCACCCCGTTAAATCGCATTGAATATAATGAGGTCAACCTGGATCAGTTGATGGAGAAATTCACCACGCAGAGCGAAGTCAATCCGGAGACGCTGGCGCAGGCGCGCTTGCTGCGCGATCCGCGCAACCCGGTGGTGATTTTGGGACGTGGTGAAGTGACCCAGGCGCTGAATGTGCGCGTTCATCGCATCAGCGAAGGTGCCCGGGCTAAAATCGAAGCCGCCGGCGGTCGCGTCGAGCTGATTGAATGAGCAACTTGCGTAAGGAGCTTACCCTATGAAACGCTCTTCCTGGCGTTATCTCTGGACTTCGCAAGATATTCGCCGCAAGCTGTTAATCACCATCTTGCTGCTCTCGATCTATCGCCTGGCAGCGCACGTCCCGGTGCCAGGCGTGGATCGCGCCGCGCTGACCAACCTGATGCAATCGGGCGGCGCAGGCGGCACGTTGGTAGGGCTGTTGGATCTGCTTTCAGGCGGCACGGTTTCGAACTTTTCAGTGCTGGCGATGGGCGTTTATCCCTACATCACCGCCCAAATTATCCTGCAACTGTTGGTTCCGATCATCCCTTCTCTTCAGAAGCGCATGGAAGAGGACCCTCGCGAAGGCCAGAAATGGATGGAGAAGTGGACGTACATCTTGGCGGTGCCGATGGCTGCCTTGCAGGCGATTGGACAGATCAACATCTTCAACTCGCTGGCTGGCACGCCTATCATCAGTGAGTTTGCCTTTATCCCAGGTAGCATTGTCCCCTCACTGGCGATCGTCCTGAGTATGACCGCCGGTACGATGTTTGCCATCTGGTTGGGCGAGTTAATCTCTGAGTTTGGCATCCGTAATCAGGGTCTGTCGCTGATCATCTTTGCAGGCATCGTCGCCCGCATCCCGGCGAACTTCGCTGGCATTCTTGCCGACGAGACATATGGCTGGTGGCTGTTCATTCTCACGATCTTAATCACGGTTTTGACGATCTTTGCCATCGTGTTTGTCCAGCAGGGGCGGCGCAATGTCCCGGTGATGTATCCGGGACGTCGGGTGGGCAACCGCATGTCTATGCCTGTCAAAGGCACGCTTCCGTTGATGGTCAACATGGCCGGCATGATCCCGCTGATCTTTGCCCAATCTCTGCTCACCTTCCCGGCGATCTTGGGCGGCTTCTTCGCCAATTCGAAGATCGAATTTGTGCGCAAAACGGCGACTTTCTTGCAGACCCAATTCGGCGGCACCTCAGACTTCTACTGGATCATGTACTTTGTAATGGTGGTGGCCTTTACGTTCTTCTACACCAATGTTCTGTTTACCCAACAGAACTATGGCGAGAACTTGAAGCGCGTGGGCGCTCAAATACCGGGCGTTAGCCGCGGGGCTTCCACACAACGGTATCTGAACCGCGTTTTGTCGCGCATCACGTTGCCCGGAGCTTTGTTCTTGGGTTTGGTCGCGGTCATGCCCTGGCTGATCAGCCTGATTATTCCGCAATTTGGCTCGACCCAGAGCAGTAGCTTTTTCTTGATTTCGTCCGCCGGTCTGTTGATCGTTGTGGGCGTAGTTCGAGACACGTTCTTTAACATCCAGGCAGAACTCAAACTGCATGGTTATGACGACGCTTTGCTGATTCGCTGAGGATAGCAACACCATGCCAACGTACATCGTGCTTCTTGGCCCCCCCGGCGCGGGAAAAGGCACCCAGGCGCAGGTGATCTCCAAGGCGATGGATTTGCCGCACGTCTCTTCGGGCGATATTTTTCGTGAGAACATGAAAAACCAGACCGAGTTGGGGCGGCAAGCCAAAGGTTACATGGATCGCGGCGAGTTGGTGCCAGATGACCTGACCATTGCCATGATCCGAGAACGCCTCTCGCGACCGGATTGCACGAAAGGTGCCTTGCTCGATGGCTTCCCTCGTACCCCGCCTCAGGCGCAGGCGCTGGATGAAATGTTGGCGGAATTTGGCGGCCGCGTCAACGCTGTGCCATATATCAAGGTGGCTGAAAGCGTGCTGATCGAACGTCTGACGGGTCGTTGGACTTGCCGCGCGCAAGGGCACGTTTTTCATGAGAAGTTCAATCCGCCTGAAAAACCCGGCGTGTGTGACTACGATGGCTCTGAACTTTACCAACGCGACGACGACAAGGTAGAAACAGTCGTAAACCGCATCAAAGTCTATTTCACCCAGACCGCGCCGTTGATTGAATATTATCAAAAGGCTGGTTTGCTGGTCGAAGTGGACGGCGCGCAACCGATCGAGAAAGTGACCGCTGAGCTGCTGGAGGCGCTGCGAGCGCGAAGCTGAGCCATGATGATGAGCTGGGAACGGAATATCGTCATCAAAAGCAAAGACGAGGTGGCGCTGATGCGCGAAGCTGGTCGGGTGAATGCCCTGGCGTTGGCAGCGGTGCGCGAGATGATCGCCCCCGGCGTGGTCACCGCCGACCTGGACGCCGTTGCAGAGGAAATTATCCGCAAGCATGGCGGCATCCCGGTGTTCAAAGGCTATCCGGGCGCATATCCCTATCCGGCTTCGCTGTGCATTAGCATCAACGAGGAGCTGGTGCATGGCTTCCCCAGCAAGCGGCGCTTGAAGGAAGGCGATATAGTTTCGGTGGACTGTGGCACATTGCTAGAAGGCTTTGTCGGCGATGCGGCGTTTACCGTGGGCGTGGGCGAAATTTCCCCAGAAGCCAGGCGTCTGATTGAAGTGACCGAGCAGGCGCTGTATGAGGGCATCCGTTGGATGCGCCCCGGCAACCGCACCGGAGATGTATCCGCCGCCATTCAGCGCTTTGTGGAGAGCCACGGCTATCATGTCACACGCGAATATACAGGCCACGGCGTGGGGCGACAGATGCACGAGGGCCCACAAGTGCCGAACTACGGCATCCCTGGGCGGGGCGTGTTGCTGCGCCCGGGAATGACTATCGCACTGGAGCCGATGGTCTTGGTGGGAACGCCTCGCACCCGTGTTTTGCCGGATCAGTGGACGGTGGTCTCTGCAGATGGTTCGCTAACCGCCCATTACGAACATACTGTGGCGGTTACAGATGGTGACCCGGTAATTTTAACCGTGCCGTGATGCGGAGACTGGACGAATTGAAGAGGAATGAGTATAATCAAAACTTCGGCTGGTCAATGAAATTGACCCCCCGCTTCTGACCGCCGATTAGGAGAGAGTTATCATGAAAGTAACTGCGTCTATTAAAAAGCGTTGCGCCAATTGTAAGATTGTCCGACGCAAGGGCATTTTGTATGTCATTTGTGAAAATCCGAAACACAAACAGCGACAAGGGTAGGCAGAAATGGCTCGTATTGAAGGCGTAGATTTACCCCGAAACAAGCGGGTCGAGATTGGCTTGACCTATTTGTATGGCATTGGTCTGCCGCGCGCCCAGCAGATCCTGGCCGCCACAAAGGTGGACCCGAATAAGCGAGTAAAAGATCTGACCGATGCAGAGGTCAACCTGCTGCGCGATTATATCGGACAGAACTTCAAGGTAGAGGGCGATCTGCGGCGCGAGGTGCAACTTAACATCAAGCGTCTGATCGAAATCGGCTGTTATCGCGGCTTGCGACACCGTCGTAATTTGCCGGTGCGCGGCCAGCGTACCCGTACCAATGCCCGCACCCGCAAAGGGCCTAAGAAGACGGTCGCTGGACGCGGTCGGCGCCGCGGCGCTAAGAAATAATCTCCTGCCGGCGTTTGGCGTTTATTGCCCGACGCAAGGAGAGGGTTATCTATTTTGTTGAGGTTTTGGTTTCAACTCCGCCGGTTTAGATCGGGTTCCTTCCACCCAGCGGCTGTCTGAGCAGCGGAGACGAGATCAGTTGATATAGCGAGGTACTATGGCTCAAACTGTACGTGCTGCACGTCGCAAAGGCGGCGCAAAGAAAGTCAAGCGAACGCTGTCTTCTGGACAGGTTCACATCAATGCAACTTTCAACAACACCATTGTCACCGTCACCGATCTGCAAGGCAATACGGTGGCTTGGGGCAGCGCGGGCTCGGCCGGCTTTAAGGGTTCGCGCAAGAGCACCCCGTTTGCAGCTCGCCTGGCAGCCGAGCAGGCTGTCAAGGCGGCAATGGCGATGGGGCTTCAGGAAGCGGAGTTGTATGTCAAGGGCCCAGGGCCGGGCCGCGAATCGGCGATCCGCGCCGTTCAGGCTCTAGGTCTGCGCGTGACTCTCATCGCGGATGTCACCCCTGTCCCACATAACGGTTGCCGGCCACCCAAGAAACGCCGCGTATAGAATAACAGGAAGGATAGGAACGTAAAGTATGTCGAAATATCGTGGGCCAGTTTGTAAATTGTGCCGGCGAGAAGGCGAAAAGCTGTTTTTGAAGGGTGAGCGCTGTTTCAGCCCAAAGTGTTCATTTGAGCGACGTGGTTATCCACCTGGGCAGCATGGCAAGGGCGCTCAATTCCGTCGTCGCCGCGAATCGGACTTCAACCGCCAACTACGCGCTAAACAAAAAGCGCGCCGCATGTATGGCATTCTGGAACGGCAATTCCGCCGCTATTATGAAGTCTCTTTGAGCCGCCGAGGTCTGACAGGTTTGAACCTGTTGCAGATTCTGGAATCCCGCCTGGATAACGTGATCTTCCGGTTGGGCTTTGCGGATAGCCGCGCTCAGGCGCGTCTATTGGTAACGCATGGGCATTTTTCGGTGAATGGACGGCGAACGGATGTGCCTTCGATGCTGGTCTCTCAGGGAGATGTGATCTCGGTGCGCGAGGGTTCGCGCCCGCGTCCATACTTCAAGGACTTGGCGGCCGTGGCAGAGGAGCGCACCGTGCCTGCCTGGTTGAGCAGAGATTTGCGCAATCTTTCAGGCACAGTCTTGCGCCTGCCGGAGCGCTCGGAAATTGACAGCAACCTGCAAGAGCAGCTCATCGTCGAGTATTACTCGCGATAATGGAGAATTAGTGTTCGACGAGGACGGCTTGCGCTGTCGAGTACTACTCGAAGCCAGCCGCCGCGTCGGCCTGTTAGAACGGGGATGAGGTGAACCGTGATCGGTTTAAGTAATATGGTAACGCCGAAAATTGAGCGCGAAGCTGAGGCGCGCAATTACGGCAAGTTCATCATCAGCCCGCTGGAACGCGGCTATGGGATCACGCTGGGCAATGCCCTTCGCCGGGTGTTGCTTTCCTCTCTGGATGGCGCGGCGGTCACCTCGATCCGCATTGCGGATGTGCAACATGAGTTCAGCGATATTCCGGGTGTGCGTGAAGACGTCATTCGGCTGATGTTGCAAATCAAGCAATTGCGGATGAAATTATACGATGTGGACACCGCCCGTTTGCACCTGGAAGTGCGGGGCAGCGGCGTGGTCACCGCTGGCGACATTATTACGCCGCCGGAAGTAGAGATCGTGAACCCAGATTTGTATCTGTTCACGGTGGATGATGACAACGCTCACCTGGAGATCGAGATGACGGTCGAGCGCGGGCGAGGTTACTCTCCGGCGGATGATCGCATCGGGCATTTGCCCATCGGCGAACTGCCGGTAGATGCTATCTATAGCCCGGTGAAGCGTGTAAATTGGGACGTTGGTTACGCCCGCGTAGGTCAAAGCACCAACTACGATAAATTGATCCTGGAAATCTGGACCGATGGCACCATTGGTCCGGAGGAGGCTCTCAGCACCAGCGCCAAGATTATCATTGACCACTTACGGCATATCGCCGGCATCAGTGAAGAGTCATTGGCGGCCATTGCTCTGGAAGAGGAAGTGGGCAGCCGGTTGACCAGCGAGATGATCGAGACGCCCATCGAAAATCTGGATCTTTCGGTGCGGGTGTTTAACTCGCTCAAACGCACCGGCATCACCACTGTGGGCGAGGTGCTGGAACTGCTCGAAAAGGGCGATGAAGCGGTGATGTCTATCCGGAATTTCGGGGAGAAGAGCCTGGACGAATTACGGCAGAAGATGCGTGAGAAGGGCTATCTCAAAGACGGTAGCGAAAAAGAATTGGAGTAATACATTATGCGACACAGAGTAGCTGGAGTAAAACTTGGTCGTAGTAAAGATGAACGGGCAGCTCTGCGGCGTATCCTGGTGAAGCAACTGTTCGAGCATGAGCGCATCCGCACCACGCGCGCCAAGGCAGAAGCGATCCGCAGCCAGGCGGAGCGCTTGATCACCATTGCCAAACGCGGTAACGCCGCAGGCGACGCTCGAATGGTGCACGCCCGACGGCTGGCAGCGGCAAGGCTGAGCGACGCGGCCGCGGTGAAGAAACTTTTTGATGACATCGCCCCGCGCTATGAGAACCGCCAGGGCGGTTACACTCGAATGATCAAGCTGGGTCCGCGCATGGGCGACTCGGCGGAAATGGTGATCCTGGAGCTGGTCGAAGACTAGTTTCAGGAGCGGCGCGGCTGGCGACTTGGCAAATCAATTCTCAGGCGCCAGGCGCAACATGGCACGTTACCAGGTAATTCTCGCATACGACGGCGCTGACTTCTTCGGTTTTCAGCGGCAGGCGGACGGATGCGGTCAACGCACTGTGCAAGGCGTTGTGGAGCAGGCTTTGCGGCGGATCGGCTGGCAAGGACGCGCAATCCTTTTCGCCGGCCGAACGGATGTTGGCGTACATGCCAGCGGTCAGGTAATTGCATTCGATCTAGATTGGCTGCATTCGACGGACGCCTTGCTGGCAGCATTGAATGCCAACCTTCCGGCGGATGTGGCGGCGCAAGCCGCGCAGCTGGCGGCGGATGACTTTCATCCTCGTTATGACGCCCGCGCTCGCTGTTACCGTTATCGTCTGTTTTGTCAACCCAGGCGCGACCCTTTGCGCGAACGCTAGGCCTGGAGGGTGTGGCCGGAGGTGGATGGCGCACGAATGCAACGCGCCGCGGCACATCTAATCGGAACGCACGATTTTGCAGCCTTTGGATCACCGCCGCGCCGCAAGGGTGTCACCTTACGCACGGTTTATCAGGCGCAATGGTCGCCTGAGCCGCCAGATGGCTGGATTTTTGAGGTGAGCGCCAATGCGTTTCTATTTCATATGGTGCGTCGTATGGTTGGATTGTTAGTAGCCATTGGTCAGGGCAAGCAGGAAGTTGAAGCTGTGTTGAATTACCTGCAAAACCCGAACGGCGCCAAACTTAGAACCTTAGCGCCTGCGCATGGATTGACATTGGTCGAAGTGATCTATTGAGATAACCTGGTTGAGTAGAAATAGCTCTTGATATATAGCCCAGGCCGCTAACGCCTGGTCGAGAAGTAGAGAGGATGAGCGTGGAAAAGACATATATACCCAAAGCAGCCGAGATCACGCAGGAGTGGTATCTGTTCGACGCCGAGGGACAGAACCTGGGGCGTTTGGCGACGCAGATTGCTGCGGTCTTGCTGGGCAAGAACAAACCGAACTTTACCCCCGGAATGGACACCGGTGGGTATGTGGTGGTGGTTAACTGCGAACGCATTCAGGTGACCGGCAAGAAGATGCAGGAAAAATTCTATTACCGGCATTCGATCTACCCCGGCGGTTTGACGGCGACCAGCCTGCGCGATCAGCTTCAAAAGCATCCCGATCGGGTGATCCGTCGTGCAGTATGGGGCATGTTGCCGCATAACAAGTTCGGACGCCAACTGATTAAGAAACTTAAAGTTTATGCAGGGCCGGAACATCCGCATGAAGCGCAAAAGCCGCAACCTGTGACGCTGGGCAAGGAGTAGAAAAATGGCAGTTCAGTATTACGAAGGCATTGGCCGCCGCAAGGAAGCTACCGCTCGCGTGCGATTGATGAGCGGTTCGGGAAAATTTATCGTCAATGAGAAACCGTTGGACATGTATTTCACCCGCTTGGGCGATAAACAGGCCATCCTGGCTCCCTTGCAAACTGCTGGCGAGAATTTGGAAGCTCTGGACGTTTCGGTGGTGGTCAAGGGTGGCGGCGTGAGCGGACAAACCGACGCGGTAGTGCTGGGAGTGGCTCGCGCCTTGATTAAGATGAACCCCGACTTGCGCCCGGTGATGCGCAAAGGCGGTTTTCTGACGCGCGACGCTCGCGTCAAAGAGCGCAAGAAACCCGGTCTGAAGCGCGCCCGCAAAGCGCCTACCTACACCAAGCGCTAACGCCTGGTTGTGGAGCATCTCTAACGTAATGCGAATTGGCGCATGCGTATCGCTACGGAGAACGCATTGCGGCTTTCGCATTACGTTTTGGTTTAATGTGCTGTAATTGTCAAGGAGTATCATGAGCGCAGGCGTGACCATTATCGGATTGGGCCCCGGTGACCCCAGGCTGCTCACTCGCGAAGCCTGGGATTTGCTGGAAGCCAGCGCAGAGGTCTATTTGCGCACCCGAGAACACCCGGTTGTCTCCAGCTTCCCGGCGCATTTACAGGTGTTCAGCTTTGATGAGCTTTATCAGCAGAGTCAAACCTTCGAGGCGGTGTATGCTCAAATCGTTGAGCAAGTGTTGACGTTGGGACGGCGTACAGAGGGCGTGGTGTACGCCGTCCCCGGGCATCCATATGTCGCCGAGGCCACCGCGCCGGAGATCGTTCGCCGGGCGCGGGCAGAGGGTTTGACAGTGCGCGTCGTGCAGGGACTGAGTTTCCTTGAGCCGGTGTTCAGCGCCCTGGGGATAGATCCATTTCCCAATTTGGCGCTGGTGGATGCTCTGGAATTGGCTTCCGCTCATATGCCCTCCTTTCCTCCCAGCGTGGCGGCGCTGATTGCTCAGGTATATTCGCCGCTGATAGCCTCGGACCTCAAATTGACTCTGATGAACGTGTATCCAGACGAGCACCCGGTGCAACTGGTACATGCCGCCGGAACGCCCCAAGAGCGAGTGGAAAACTTGGCGTTATACGAAATTGACCGCAGCCCACATATTGGTTTGTTGACCTGTTTATACGTGCCGCCGTTGGGTGTGGAGACCTCTTTTGAGGCTTTTCAGGAAGTGGTTGCCCGGCTGCGCGCCCCCGATGGTTGTCCCTGGGACCGCGAGCAGACTCATCAGAGCTTGCGTTCCGATCTCTTGGAAGAAGCTTATGAGGCCCTAGCAGCGATGGATGCGCAGGATGTAGTTGCCCTGTGCGAGGAGCTGGGCGATCTATTGCTTCTGATCTTGTTGCATACCCAAATTGCCAGCGAGTCCGGTGAGTTCAATATGACGGATGTACTGCGCGGCATTCATACCAAGATCGTGCGTCGTCACCCGCACGTCTTTGGCGAGACCAGGCTGGATGATGCGCGCCAGGTGCTGCAAAACTGGGAGCGGCTGAAAGCCGAAGAGCGGGCGGCAAATGGCAAATCGGAAACCGGCCTCTTAGATGGAGCCCCGTTGGCGTTACCGGCGCTGGCGCAGGCGCAGCAATATCAGAAACGCGCCGCGCGCGTGGGTTTCGATTGGCCGGAACTTCAGGGGGTGATGGATAAACTGCTGGAAGAGCTGCGCGAAGTCGAAGAAGCGCCTGAGGGAGAAGCAAAAGCCGCCGAAATTGGCGATCTGCTTTTCGCGGTGGTGAATTTAGCTCGATGGTATCACGTAGACGCGGAAAGCGCCTTGCGCGAAGCCAATGCTCGCTGAGCGATTCGCCTACATTGAATCGGCTGCACGCGCACAGGGACGTTCGCTTGATCAACTGACGTTGGATGAGATGGAGCAGCTCTGGCAGCAGGGCAAGAAGGCTCAATCTGATAAAGATCGTTTGTAAAAACCGCAAATGGAACGGCTCGTTTGAGAAGAACCTTCACTGGCGCAAGTGATAAGGAACATCAATAATGACTCGCTGGAAACCCAATGTGCGCCGGCGGTAAAGCAAGACGGTCTTAATCAGCCAGGATGTCTGGTTATGCAACAGGCTGTGCCACCATTTTGCGGGGATGAATTCGGGCAGTACCACTGTAGCCAATTGACCATCATTATGTTTCAGGTCGGTCTCATCTAAAAAATTCAGCAAGGGGCCGATGATTGAGCGATAGGGAGATGGTCGAACTTCCAATGGGATATCTGGAAACCAAAGTTCCCATTCTTTGCGCACGCGTTCGCCGCTGCCAGGTTCAATCTCGATGTACAAGCCGGTGACACGGTTAGAGATTGAGCGGGCAAAGTCAATTGCATCAACGATGCCACGATGTACACCAGAGATAGGAACTACGACCCGCGGCGGCGGATAAGGACGCAGGGATGGGGGTAAACCACGCAAGGATAGTTGAGCGCCCACCTCTCGGTAGTGGCGCTTAATCTTCTCGAACCCAATCACAATCGCCAGAATAAGGAGAACTGTGATCCAGGCGCCCTCCAGGAACTTGCTGTAGGCGACAATGGTCAGGGTAATGGCGGTGATCAATCCCCCGAACCCGTTAATCAAAGCTTTGATGCGCCAACCTGTATTACTTTCGCGCTTCCAGTGAACCACCATGCCAATTTGCGAAAGGGTGTATGCCAAAAAGACGCCCACAGCAAAGAGGGGTACCAGGGCATGGCTATCGCCGTGGAAGACAACTATCAATACTGCTGTTGCCAATGATAGCGCCACTATACCATTGGCATAAACCAGACGATCGCCCAGGTTGGTCAGTTGGCGTGGTAGATAGCCATCACTAGCCAGAATGGCTGCCAGTCTCGGAAAACCCGCAAAACTAGTATTTGCCGCGACGGCCAGGATCAACAATGTGCTCAGTTGAATGGCGTAGTATGCAAAACTGTCGCCTAGCAGTGTATGCGCCAGCGCAGATAAGATTGTTTCGTTGGGTTGAGCCACAACCGCCAGAGATTGAGTCAGACCAATGCTGCCGGCGAATAGCAATGCCATCAATACTGCCATGACGATCATTGTCTGCCCGGCGTTTTTCGACTCTGGCGGTTTAAAAGCAGGTACTCCGTTGCTGATTGCTTCTACTCCGGTCAAAGCGGTGCAGCCGGTGGCAAATGCATGGAGGATGAGAATCAGGGTGATGGGTCTGGTTGCTGCAGGCGCCACGGCGCTGAGATCGCTCGGACCATTGACGAGCAGTTGAAATACACCATAAGCTAACAAGGGCAGGTAGGTGAACAGGAAAAGATAGACGGGGATTGCCATGAGCGACCCACTCTCGCGCAGCCCACGTAGGTTAGCCAGAGTTAAAACGAGCAATATCGAGAGTGCCAGGGTGATGCGATGCGACCATAATACTGGATAAGCAGATGCCAGCGCCTCTACCCCCGCGGTGAGGCTGACTGCTGCGGTGAGCAGGTAGTCAATCAGAAGCGCGGCGGCGGCAATTAAGCCGGCGGTTTTACCGAGATTATCTCGAGCTACCACATAGGAGTCGCCGCCGGAAGGATAAGCATGGATGGTTTGCAGATAGGAGATAGCAACGATCACCAATAGAGCGGTGATTGCCAGGCCGATCGGCCAGGCTAATCGCAGACCGGCTGCGCCGGCGACGACAAGCCCCAAATATATTTCCTGGTTGGCGTATGCAATAGAGGAAAGAGCATCGGGCGAAAACGTCGCCAGGGCGCGAATCTTATTGAGACGCTTCTCAGCCAGCGCTTGCGAGGGCAGAGGGTCTCCAATGATTAGATGTTTAAGTCTGTTAAGCATGGCGGTAACTGGCAGGACGCGCCAGTAATACTGCATAAGCCAACGTCAAGATGAAGAATATCCCTGCAGTTACCCATCCAGACGGCGTCATCCAGATCGAAGATTGCTGGGTGATTGAGACAATGCCGCACATCAAGTTGCCCAGCAGCAGAGCGAACAGGACGCCGCGACGCGATTCCGCTGACGCCTCGATGAACGCTTTACGCAGCGACCAGAGCAGCAACCCCAGGCTGAATAACGCCGCGCCGAACATGCGCGCAAACGCCGCCAGGTGCCAGTATGTGACAGAGTCGATGGATAGCTCAGGGACTTTAAAAAATGCTAGCATGACCGGCCCATAAAGAGCAAAAGCGATGCCGAAAGCGATAAAGACAAAGGCGTTCAAAGTAAGCAACCTGTTAGCTCTCATGTGCGTTTCCTTCATCTGAACTCCAACGGGCAAAGATGGCGGTCGAAACCAGACGCCCGGCGCTTTTTTCCACCAACGCCAGCTCGCCGGTTTCTAAACGTCCGCCCAGCCCGGCGACCATTTCGCTCATGGCGTAGTATATGCTGAGGGCGGAGGCGCGGATGGCATATGCGGTCAGGACGACAAACATGGGTCGTTCGCTGAGCAAGGAGCGGCAGGTTTGCAGCAGACCGGGCAGCGCCTCGAATAACTCCCAAACCTGGCCTTGCGGTCCACGACCGAATTTAGGTGGGTCCAAAATAATGCCGTCGTATCGGTTTCCTCGCCGCGTCTCCCGATTGACGAACTTATAGGCATCGTCCACCAACCAACGAATGGGGTGTTCATTCAATTGCGACAGCGCCTGGTTTTCGCGGGCGATCAAGATCGCCTTTTTCGATGCGTCTACATGCGTCACGTGAGCACCCGCTTGAGCAGCAGCCAGCGTCGCCAGCCCGGTGTATCCGAACAGGTTCAAGACTCTGGGCGGCGCGGCCGCGGGCGCGCTGGTAATGCGACGGCGAATTTTTTCGCCGATCCAATCCCAATGGACGGCCTGCTCGGGGAAAACGCCCACGTGGCGCGAATTGGCGGTGAAAGCCAGGAAACGCAGGTTTTTGTAGCGCATTGTCCAGGGCGTTTTGACCGGTTGATGAAACTGCCAACGCCCGCCGCTTTCTTCGCCGGTGGGTTGGAAGGTAGCGTGCGCGTTTTTCCAGATTCGTTCGTCGGCGGCTGGCTTCCAGATTGCCTGGTGTTCCGGCCGCACAAAGGTATAACGCCCGAAACGCTCCAGACGAGCGCCATTGCCGCTGTCTAGTAATTCATAATCTTCCCATTCGGGAGATGTAAGTAATGAAAATGCCGGTGGGGATATGAATGCGCGACGCGCCATAGGTTACTTTCTATTTTACTGCGACTTTGGGCGAATGGCGCGTTGATGTTGGATCCGATCAAGTTCAGGTTCCGAGGGCCTCATAAACGTATCTACTCGGATGACCCTCCCGCAGGTGATCAACAGTCCATTCCGACGAATTCAAAAGGCTTTATTTACAACATAATATCTGCGGGAGGGCGAGCCAGTTCGTAAACTTTGGAAACCTAATAGAACGCTCTCTATTAGAATTTTGCTCTTAAGCGGTCACGGTCTGTCCCAAAGGTTCGAAACGCGCTGTAAAGTGACGCAACAATTCTGGCGCATAGGTGAAACGGTACCCGCCGATCTGCTCGCGGTTGGCGGCGATTTTACGGACAATCTCCACCACATAATCTAAATGGCTTTGTGTGTAAACGCGGCGCGGGATCGCCAATCGCACCAATTCGAGCTTGGGGTAAATCATTTCGCCGCTCTCTGGATCCGGGTGCGCGAACATCACGGAGCCAATTTCCACCGCGCGGATGCCACCCTGAAGATATAGTTCCACCGACAACGCCTGACCGGGGAAAGCGCTTTGCGGGATGTGGGGCAGCAGCCGTTTCGCGTCCAGATAGACGGCGTGGCCCCCAGGAGGTTCAATGATCGGGATGCCGCTTTCCAACAGCCGGTTCGCCAAATAAGCGGTTTGGTTGAGGCGATATGCTAGATAATTTTCATCCAACCCTTCCCATAAACCGACCGCCATGGCGTCCAGGTCGCGCCCGGCCAAACCGCCGTAAGTGGGAAAGCCCTCGCGCAGGATCAATTCATTGCAGGCACGCTGATACAAGCTCTCGTCGTTCATCGCCAGGAAGCCGCCGATGTTGACGATGGCGTCTTTTTTAGCGCTCATGGTGGCGCCGTCGGCGAGGGCGAAGATCTCGTGGGCAATCTCCAGCGTGGACTTGTGTGTATAGCCAGGTTCGCGAAGCTTAATAAAATAGGCATTTTCAGCGAAGCGACAGGCGTCAATAAAGAAGGGAATGCCAAATTCGCGGTAAGTTGCCGCTGTCGCTCGCAGGTTCGCCATAGACACTGGCTGACCGCCGCCAGCGTTGTTGGTGATGGTGATCATGCCCAGGGGAACATTTTCTGGTCCCACTTGCCGGATAAATTCCCGCAACTTCTGCACATCCATATTTCCCTTGAATGGGTGCTGGGAGGTTGGGTCTTTGCCTTCTTCGATGACCAAATTGACCGGCCGTCCGCCGCGGGCGCGAATGTTCGCGTCGGTGGTGTCGAAATGCATGTTGGAGGGGACGTATTGACCCGGTTTAAGAAACAGCGCCGCCAGAATGTTCTCTGCGGCGCGGCCCTGGTGGGTGGGGACAAAATATCGAAAACCGAAAATCTGGCGCATTGCCTCCGCCAGCCGTTCGAAGGAACGAGCCCCGGCGTAGGATTCATCACCGCGCAAAATTGCCGCCCATTGCTCCTGACTCATCGCCCCCGTGCCAGAGTCGGTAAGTAAATCAATAAATACATCCTCTGCCCGCAGCGCAAAGACATTATAGCCGGCGCGTTCCATCGCCTGCCGACGCGCCGGCGGATCAATTAATCGGATAGGTTCAACCATTTTGATGCGAAACGGCTCAGGGGGATGAACTGCCATGCAAGCGCCTCCATAAGAGAATAAGATAAGATGTTTGGATGCCAGCGCGAGACGGTGATTTTACCGCCTGCGCGCGATTACAAATTCAGTGTAGCATGATTCTATGGAAATACCAAGTCCGAGAGTCAGGTTTTTGACCTGACGCCTTTCCTCTATTTCACTGGCCGCGGGCGCGATGGTCTTCTGTTGAGTATAATATCTACATGTCAGGTCAACGCATGCGCCGGTTCGCCAGTCTGGTTCTCTTGCTTCTTTCCTTGGCGCTGCTGGCATGGGGTTTGCAGCCAACACGATGGGGCAGGCGAACCTTGATGATACCGCCAGGAGAGCTTGGAACGAAGGGTTACCGCATAGCGCTGGAGTGGCCGACGTTGCTGCGGCGAGAGGATAGCAGCTTCGTTCACCTGACCCTGACGCCAGAAGAAGTGGATGTAAAAGGTTTGTCGTCCGCATCCGACCAGACGCAGTTTATGGCGTATGCACGGCTGGAAGTCGAGGGCGTAGAATATCTACCTGCTGGCGAGGTCGCGCAGTCGCTGCTTCCCGGGCGTGCGGCGCAATTTACTTGGAGCGTACGCGCCATGCAAGCCGGAGATTTTGACGGCGCAATTTGGGTCTATTCTCGGCGTGCTAGCATTGAAGACGACAAAAGCGATAGGCAGGTGATCGCTGCGCCAAAGATTGAGTTCCAAACGCAGGATATTTTCGGTCTGGGCGGTCCCTGGGCGCGGGCATTGGGAAGCGCTGGCGCATTGATTGGCGCGGTGTTTTCAACCGATGGTCTGTTGATCAGCATCTGGCGCTGGCTAGGCCGCAAGCACTCGCTATCTTCACCGCTCGATCAGAGGTGACATGGCAAAAATTGAAAAACTTCCCACAGTCTTTCTCGAAACTAGCCTGTGTGATCAGAAGACTGTGTGGGATGTTGATAAAACGAAATTCGGATAAACATCATGACTCTGGAAATTGTTTCTTTCGTCCTAGGCCCGGTTGAAACCAACACCTATCTGGCGGCGGATTCACAAAGCGGCGAAGCCGTGGTGATTGACCCGGCGGCAGATGGCAAATTGATCGCTAATCGGGCGTTAGAGCGCAACTGGCGTATTACTGCCGTTTGGCTCACCCATGCGCACTTCGATCACCTGGCTGGCGCGGTGGGCGTTGCTCAAACGGTTCAACCGCCGCCGCCCATTGCATTGCATCCGGCAGATCTGCCGTTGTGGGAAATGCAAGGCGGCGCGCCTTACTTTGGGATGCATATTGATCCGGGTCCGCGCCCGGCGATTTCCTTACAGCACGGGCAGATCCTGAGGGTCGGCGATTATTCGTTTGAAGTGCGCCATGCGCCAGGCCATACACCTGGACATGTCATCTTCTATTGCGCTGCGGAGCGACTTGCCTTTTGCGGCGATGTGATCTTCTGGGGCAGCATTGGGCGCACTGACCTGCCGGGCGGCAGTTATCAAACTTTGCTCCACAGCATCCGCACCCAGGTTTTGACTTTGCCGGATGAGACCCGTCTGCTATCTGGTCATGGCGAAGAAACCACCGTCGGTCTGGAGCGCCGTCAAAATCCGTTTTTGCGTTGAGATGGCGCTTTGGGGTGAGCAAGATGTTGACCAACCTGTACTTCTGACACAGGCTGCGATTGCCAGGCGTGAGCAATATGAAATAATACTTGACACAATTTGTATAATTGTATAAAATTCTTGCAAGGTGCATCTTAACTCCATGGCTAGCCCTGGAACTTTCCGTAAACGGTCGGGTTGTCTGATTTGGCTCATTCGTTTGGGGGTCATCGGCGCGTTCTTATTTGCCTTTCGCTATGAATTTTCTCTGATAGCAGATTTGATTCAGGCGGGGGTCAATCTTGGGCTGCAAGCGGTTGCTCAGTTGACATCTGCGCCGCAGGCGACGCCCCTGGCTGAGGGCGAACAGCCACTTCAAAACGAGCGTCCGATAGAGAAGGTCTCTCCCACCCAGAATTTGCCGCCCGCAGAGGAACTGTTGCGCCAGGCGCTTTTTATTGCGTTTAATTTGATCGGTTGCTTTGGGCTGGCTTATCTTCTTGTCTATATTCTCAGCGGATCGGTCATTCCACTAGCGCCTGGTATGGAGCGATGGGAGATGTTTCGCCGTTTTTATCGCTATCTTCGCGGCTGGCGTTTTCCCGTGTTGCAGGTGCGCGAAGCCAAACTGGAACCCGATCTGCCCGTCGAACGCCCGGCGAATGGCGGCGTGGCGCTGGGGGGTCTCAGCAGCGCCATCGTCCTTGAGCAGCAACGTCTCCCCAAGTTTGCAAAATTCCCGCTCACGCGCGTGCGTGGGACGGGAATAGTCTTCATTGATCCCAGCGAAAAGCTGCGCTCCCTTGTTAGTTTGCGCAAGCAGCGCCGATGCAGCCAGCAGGTTCTGGCATACACCAGTGATGGGATCGAAGTCAAGACGGATTTATCAGTCACATTCACGATTGGCCAGCCCGCCTCGGTTGTTAAGGTGGCTTACCAGGGAGAACCTTATTATTACAATCTGCGGGTGCTTAAAGTTGATCCTCTAACCAGTAAAATCACGGCGATTGTGGATGAATTGGAAGAAGACGATAAGCGCGCCATCCATGAATACGCGCAGCGTTTCCTAACTTTTTTGGATCACAGCGCACGATTGGAGCCAGAGGAGCTGACATCGGAATTGCCGCCGTTTCAGGTGGATGAAGAGCGCATCAAATCGGCGGTGTACTATTTCGCCCGAAATACTTACGATGGAAATATTGAGCAGTGGAGCGATTTGCCGATGCAAGTGGCGGTGGAGACGTTCCGCCACCTCATCGCCCAAAAAAGATTTGACGATCTCTATCTGGCGGATCAGGTGGATGTATTCGCTTTCAGGGATGAGCCGCCGGGTAAATTTCCTTTACTGACCGAAGTGAAGCCGGAATTTTTCCGCCGTATGCGCTATCGTGGCGTGGTCTCGTATCAGTTTGTCCATCATCTAAAGGGTCGCTTGCCAATAGAGGGGTTGCGTCTGGATAATCGCGCTTTCCGCGTCTCGCCGGTGCAGGCGCTGCCACCTGCGTCAGGCACCTCGATGGTATTGCGTGAGCGAGGAATTAAAATCATCGAGGCGGATTTTTCTGAAGTGGTTCCTACCGACGAGAAAATTACCGTGCGAAGGATGGAAAACTGGCGCGCTCGTTGGCAGCAACAAATCGAACTGTTTCGGAAGGATTTGGAGCAGCAAGCCGCCAAAATCAGAGACGAAGCTCGTGCGGCAAAGCTCAACGAAATGATCCGAAAATTGTTGGCATATTTAGAGCAAGGGGATTATACAGGCGATCCTCTGCTGCAACAAATCGTCCAGACCCTGGAAGAGATATTGGATGCTTCTACCACCCGAAAATTGACGCCGGAAGATACAATCCGCCTGGTAAATACTTTGCAGACCAGGGTGACTTCCGATGGCAAGACGAAAAAGTCTTGAGTACATGGCGATAATATTCGATGAATCGTGAAATGATGCAGAAAACAGGGCAAAAGGAAGAACCAGTTCCAGACAATCGGGGGTTGATGAAGCTGGTCTTGATCCTGATCGTCGTCCTAGGCTTTATGGTATTAGATGTGTATTTTTATAGACAAAGCACCATGAAAGGGTTGGGGCTGCGCTATTTGTGGCTTCCGGTGTTGGTGTTGGCCTGGGTCTTTTGGATGAGCCTGAAATTTATCCAGCAGGCATATTCGTTGAATAATACGCGCAGCGCTTTGCAGTATTTGTTGGCCAGCGCATTTTCCTTGAACTTCCCGTTTGCGCTCATCAGCGAAGGCCAGGTGCTGGTGGACGAGTTAGGGAAAGAGAGCCTGATCGAAGCCATTGGGGGACCGGGCTATTTAGTCATTCAGCCGGGCAATGTGGTTTTACTGGAAAGCCTGGATGGGACTTGGCGGGTGGTGGGCGCGGGTAGGAAGTACCTGAAGCCCCAAGAACGGATCAAAGAAGCGATCAGCCTGGAAGAGCGACATGCCCACATTGTCGAATTAAAAGCAACCACGCGCGACGGCATCCCGGTGATCATCGGCGATATTCGCTTCCGATTTCGTCCATATAGCGGTGACCAAAGCGGTAGCTTCCGCCGTTCGCCAGATGACCCCTTCCCTTACTCCGATGAAGCTATTGCCCTGATGATCTATAATCGTCCCGTCACAGAAGAGGGATTGGCGAGTTGGCATCAAGAGGTTAGCAAGGTAGTAGAGGAGATTATTTTGAATTTCGTCCGCCAAAGTCTGGTGGATCATTTGACCGCTCCGGATGTGGGCAGTGTAGATCCGCGCAACGAGATCTATCGCCGTTTGCTGGATCGAGATGGGAAGGAGCGATTCCGCCAGAAGGGCGCGGAGTTGCTGTGGGTTGATATCGGTCATTTTGGCATCCCTAGCGAAGTAAAAGATCAGCGGGTAGATAATTGGCACGTGCGTTGGTCGGGCAGCGTGGAAATCCGCCGTGCTCAAGACGAGGCGCAGCGCATTCTACAACATGAAGAGGATCGCGCGGAAGCCCAGGCGGAACTGCTGATAAGTCTCCTGCGCCGTTGGGAAGCTATTAGCAGCAAGGAAGAAACGCAGCAGAGCCGACATATCTTGTACCTTACGATCCTCTCCCAACTATTGGAAATGATTGACAAATCTGCCCGCGGTTCGGGGGGCGATTAGCTTCTAGCGGCTATGTGGGCAGCGCCTTAAATCGTATGGCTCGTCGAGTTGGTCGAAGCCGCCGTAATAAAAATAACTCGGCGCCGCTGTCAAGCGGCGCCGATAGTTGAGCGATGGAGGTCGAAAACGCCCGCGCGCTTTCTTGGGCGGTTGCGGTCATTTTCTGTCTGCGATGGGTGACGTTATTTGGCGTAATCTATAGCCCGGTTTTCACGGATCACCGTCACTTTGATTTGCCCAGGGTATTGCATGCTTTCCTCGATTTTTCGAGCGATGTCGCGCGCCATCTGCGTCAGAGCCAGGTCATCCACTTCCTCTGGCCGGACGAAAATGCGCACTTCGCGCCCTGCTTGCAGCGCATACGAGGAGGTGACGCCGCGATGCGAATTGGCAATCTCCTCCAGGGCGCGCACGCGCTTGATGTATTGTTCCAGGCTCTCGCGTCGCGCGCCAGGTCGAGCGCCGGAGATAGCGTCAGCAGCTTCTACGATCGCGGCTTCCACCGTCTCTTGTTCGACCTCGTGATGATGGGAGGCGATAGCGTTGACCACTTTGGCTGGCAGCCCATATCTTTTGGCGATTTCAGCTCCAAGCTGGGCATGCGTGCCTTCCATGCTGTGATCCACGGCTTTGCCTAAATCGTGTAGCAGTGCTGCAGTGCGGGCGACTTCAACATCCGCTCCTAGCTCGGCGGCGATCATTGCAGCCAGTTTCGCCGTCTCGATCGCGTGCCCAAGCTGGTTCTGACCATAGGAGGTGCGATACTTGAGCCGTCCAAGCGTCTTGATGATTTCAGGATGTAGACCAGGCACGCCAGCTTCAAATACCGCCTGTTCGCCGGCTTCGATAATGGCGCGCTCTACTTCTTTTTGCTCATTCTTCAAGATTTTCTCGATATGCGCCGGGTGGATGCGGCCATCTTGAATGAGTTTCGCCAGGGCGCGGCGGGCGATTTCGCGTCGCACCGGGTCGAAGCAAGAAATGGTGACTGCCTCGGGGGTGTCGTCAACGATGACGTCCACACCGGCGGCTTGCTCGAAGGCGTGGATGTTGCGCCCGTTGCGACCAATGATGCGCCCTTTCATCTCATCTGAGGGGATTTCTACCACCGAGGTGGTGATTTCAGCTACATGGTCGGATGCCACACGCTGGATGGCGGCAGCAATGATCTTGCGGGCGCGTGCTTCACCTTCCTCTCTTGCCTCGACTTCGATTTGACGAATGATGCGCGCCATGTCGTTGCGCGCTTCTTTCTCAACATCTGCCAGCAGGATGGCGCGCGCTTCCTCGATGGACATCTGAGAGATGCGTTGCAATTCTTCCAATTGTTGTTCGTGCAATCGTTCGATCTCATTTGCCCGTCGGTCAATGACGCTCTGGCGTTTGTTGAGATTTTGCTCGCGCTTGTCAATCCGATCCAGGCGGAGATCCAGTTCTTCGCGGCGTTTTTGCAGACGATCCTCTTCCTTGTTTAATTCGTTGCGCTTGCGCTCGATATCTGCTTCGGCTTTTTGGATCAACTCAAGAGCCTGGTCGCGCGCCTGGATCTCAATCAACCGCGCTTGTTCTTTAGCTTCTTCCAGGATGCGGTCGGCCTCCGCTTTTTGCTGGAGTTGCGCTTTTTCGTATTGATTCTGCCGGTAGTAATAGCCGAGCGCCAATCCCAGCACTAAGATAAGCGGTAAAGCGACCAGCTCAATCAGAATAAATGTCGCTAAATTCATAAGAATCCCTCATCGTCTTCCGGTATAGATCCCGTGTCGTGCATCTCTTGCCAGACGCGAGAAATCGCTTGCTGGCAGGCGGCGTAATTAAATCCGCGCTGAGCCAGATAGCGGTAAAGTTTCAAACGAAAATCGTTCCATTCATAATCTTTCAATTTACGCGCCTTTTGCTGGGCGGCGCGATAAGCCATTTCGTCATCATCAATTTCTGCCAGGTTGGTTTCGATTACGCTGCGTTCGACTCCACGCTGGCTGAGATCATAAGCGAGGGCGCGGCGACTGCGCGGTCGTAGTTCCGCCCGATTCTCGATCCAGCCTTTGGCAAAAGCATCGTCGTTGAGTAAACCGCTCTGCTTCAACCGCTCGATGACATGCTGGATGACGTCATCCTTCTCTTTGCGTTGAAGCAATTTTTGGCGGATTTCGCTTTCGGATCTTGGACGGAGTTGGATCAACCGCAGGGCGCGCTGAAAGGCTGTTTCACGCTCATCTTCGGCGCGCAACTGAGCAATCTTCTCATCGCTGATGAGTTGACCAACCTGTAACCAGGCAGCGACGATGCGCGCCAGCCCAAAGGCGAACTCTCCATCCAGGTAAACATTCACCCGTTGGTGATTTCGCTTTGGCAGCATTAGTGCGGTGATCCTATGTTCCATTTGTTATGTCAATTAAACAGCCTGGCCGCGCTCCTGCAACTTAAAGAACGCGGCCACACGTGTCCCAACGAATTTCGATGATCTCAGTTTTCAGCTATCGTAAAAGTATGCTGATCAGAACAGCGTCAACCCATTTGAGGTCAGACGTCAGCTCAAAATCAGGCGCTTTTAGCGTATATCCTGTGCATGGATGGTTTGGCGATCATACACCCGTTTTCTCTTCAGGCTAATCCAGCTGATCCTTGAAAAAGGTTCTAGAACCAGCTTTCTACCACACCAATCATTGCCCTGAGATCAATTGTTTCTAAACAATGCTTTATCATAGCATTGCCTGGTCACAGCATGGCCGCTGGGTACGGTGGACATTCGACGCTCAACGTAGAGCCGCAGTCCGCAGCAGCTTGCGGCGAATGACCTGTTCCAGTGTTTCGAGGAGCGCATGGCGTTGAAGCGCTAGCATCGCCGCTTCTCGTCCGCTCCCCAGTTCGATGCCTCGGAGAGAATAGACGCCGTTTTGTAAAAGAAGCTCTCCTAGTGCGATTCCCAGGTCAAAAACTTCGCCAATTTTTACAATACCTTGCTCATAAATTATATCAAATTCTATCGAATGCCAACAAGGGGCAATTTCACGCCGCGATAGGCGCGCCTGCACCTGTTGCCCAATAATTACGCCATCCCGCTCAATGAGCTGCCCGGCCCGCAGGGTGAGTTGCAGGGTGGCGTGCAGTTTGAGCGAGAGCCTCGCCAGATGGGCAGCCAATTTGTGGTAAGCGATGGGGCTTTTCGGACGCAAGCGGTGGGTGACCAGGATGGTGAGCGCTTGATGAGTTACGATGGGCGCCAGCCGACGCAGGGTTAAGGAAATGAGTTTCTCCTCTGAAGGCGCACCCTGG
>DYGV01000031.1:0-400 GCA_020724505.1 Anaerolinea thermophila | reverse complement strand
CTGGGAAGATGATTCGCGAATATAGGCGCGATAGGGCAACCAGGAGGTCAACGAGTCAACCACGATCAGATCGAAAGCGCCGCTCGCGGCAAGCGTTTCTAATATATCCAACGTTTGGTTGATGTCAGTGGGGGTGGCGAGGTAAAGCTCAGAGAGGTCCACCCCGCAACGCCGAGCGAAATTACTATCCAAAGACAGATCGGCGTCAATCCATGCGCAAGTTTTGCCCAATCGTTGCGCCGCCGCAAGGATATGCTGGCAGAGAGTCGTTTTACCACTGCCTTCGTCGCCACAAATTTCAACCATTTCGCCTGGCAACACACCGCCGGTGCGCATTGCCAAATCTAAGCGCAGCGAGCCGGTCGAAAACGCTTCACGACCGACAGGGGTAGGAGAATGG
>DYGV01000030.1:4473-32224 GCA_020724505.1 Anaerolinea thermophila | reverse complement strand
TTAATCATCCCCGGCAGCACAATATGGCCGCTCAGATCCAAGGTTTCGTCGGCGCTTTGGGGCAGATCGGCGGAAGCGCCGACCTGCTCGATGAAACCGTCGCGAATGAATAGACCGCCATCCGGTATTTCCCGGCGGCGGTCATCCATTGTCACGAGAAGTTCAGCATGTCGCACGAGCAGGGTGGTCATATCGTTTTATAAGAATTTGCGTGAACTTTTGAATGAATTTTGTTGGATTTGTCTGACAACTTAGTATATCAGAGGATCCATCACACGTCAATTCTTTAGAGCTCTCTGAAAATATGTGGAACTCACTTGACTCACTCGGTTCAGGCTGTTACACTCCTGTCTCGTTGATTTATTACTCATCGAAATGGGTTGATCTCGTTGGCGCAAAATGTCCCATTAGCTCCCTTAGAAAGGAGCCTGCGCGATCAGAAACCTGCGAGCCGTTCATAACCACTTTACGGTCAATAGTAAACAACGAGCGGCGGTTTTTCTCTCTATTCTTGCATACTTGAGCTTACAGGAGTTGTCAGACCCTGGACAAATTGATCCTTATATCCGGCTTCTTGATTGGCGCATCTTTCCTGACTATTGGAGGTCCGGTGGTGGGGGAGATGATCGCCACCATGGCGCCGTTTTATTCGCCTTCCAGCGTGAGGCGCGCAAGCGAATTGGGGCTTCCGTTCGAAGAGGTATCCTTTCCAACGCAAGATGGCCTGATGTTGAGAGGCTGGTTTTTCCCCGCCGAACAAGCGGAAAGCCCGGCGGTGCTTTACGCACCGGCGACCTCACACGACCAGCTCTCCGGGCTCTCGCTGGCGCGACCTTTGCATGACGCAGGTTACCACGTGTTATTGTTCAGCTATCGTGGGCATGGCGAAAGCGATGGAAATCCGTTGGGCTTCACCTATGGAGCGAGCGAAAGCCGCGATATAGACGCTGCGGTGCAGTTTTTATTCGAAGAACGTGGCATTCGACGCATTGGGGCAATCGGTCATTCTGCGGGGGCAGTAGCAATTATTTTGAGCGCCGCCCGCAATGCGCGTTTGGGTGCAGTGGTGGCAGCCTCGCCTTTTACTTCAGTGGATGAAATTTGGGAAACCAATCGGCCGGCGTTTTTCCCAAAGCCGCTCTATCAAGCGGTTTTCAAACTGGTTGAGCGGCGCAAGGGTTTCTTACGCGAACAGGTGCGTGCTGAACAATCTGTCGGGCGCATTGCGCCTCGTCCCGTGTTGCTGATTCATGGCAGCGAAGACCGGCGCATAACCCGTGAACAGGCATTGCGCCTGTTTCATCAGGCGCAATTTCCCAAGCAAATGTGGGTAATCCAGGGAGCAGATCATCGCGCTGTGCGCGATCCGGGGCTAGATGCCTTGATCGGGCAAATTATCCTCTTCTTGAACCGGGCGTTGAAGGAGACCCCTAGAGCGCAATTCATCAACCGCTGATCATGGCTTGCGACGAATCCAGGTCTGATGATCGCGAATGTCGCGGTCGAAGATCTGACGTAATCAGATGACCTCCCACCTCTTCGATCCTGGCGGCGGGAGGGGACGACGGTTCGCCTCTAGACGCTTGAGGAGGGTGAGCAATGTCATGCCTGCGATCGCGGCGTAAATCGTTAGCGGCGCACCCAAACCGCGCGCCAGAAGGGGCATACTAAGCAGACCGATGAGCGCCCAGGGCGCGGAATCGCCCAGAGCAAAGCCTAGCGCCAGAAAAGCCAGCAACCAGGGGAACCCCCATGGGAATATGACCAACAACATGCCCATGATCGTTCCCAAGCCGCGCCCGCCGGTGAACCACAAGAAGACAGGCCAGTTGTGTCCAGCAATCGCCAGCAGACCCGAGACGACCGCCGTTTCCAGCCCAAGGTTATATCGAAGACTTAGCCAGGCTGGCAACGCCCCTTTCGCCATATCGAATAGCCCTACAGGTATAACCAGCCAACGGGCAACGTGCTCATAAACCATTGAACCACTGACCGTTCCACTACCATAACGACGCAGATCAATGCCGCGCGCCCATTGAGCGACCACGTAGGCGGTGGGGATTGAGCCTAGCAGGTAAGCCAGAATGGGGATCAAGATTCGCAGCGCGCCCATCATAGACCACAACCTCCCTCCAGATCAACCGAAATTGTTAATGGCCTTTCTTGAGTATAACTTATCCACCCTATATAACACGACAGAAAAGTTAACGATTGGTTGACTCGCTCGAAAATGTATGCAATACTTGATGTAGGCGCAGGGTGAGGGCAGGTTGCATCTTCCATGGGAGGGCCAGGTGTGACCGGGCCGCTTGTGCTTTGATGATGAATAGCTGAATATTTCTACTTCGTGGAACACTGTGGTAAGAGGGGAGGAATTCTCATCATGAACGCGCGTCGAATAAGCGTCTGCCGAATCGTTTTCATCGGTTTATTTGTTCTGGTTGGAATAAGCTGCAAACTCGTCCAGCTCCCGGCTTGCGGGCTGACGTTGTTAGAATGGCATTGATAGCTACCCTTTGACATAGGATAGCTTTTCGACGATCTTGCCGTCTCGGAAACGAAAGATGTCCACGCCGCGTACATGGCCGTGCGCGCCGCTCTCATCTTGCCAGGAATACACCCAACGCTGGAAGGCGCGTTCGCCGAAGGCGATGATTTCCTCGAAATCCAGCCGCGCCTCCTTAGATTGTTGAAAGAAATCCAACCAGAATTGGCGCACCGATGACCAACCTTCGAAGCGCTCGCCATCCGGAGGGGGATAGGTGTTTTCGAAAACACAATCCTCGCTCATTAGAGCCATCATACCGTCAGCGTCGTGGCGGTTAAAGGCATTGTTGAAGCGCGTTAAAACATCCAACGTCTCATCATCCATGCTTCGTTTTCCTTTCAGGCAGTGACGCGAAAGATAACCAGAGTCGTATCATCCGGTAATGGCGCGCCTTGCGTGAAGCTTTCCAACTCCTGGCGAATACTGCGCAGCAGATGAGCCGCGGGCAGCGAGCGGGCGCGCCAGGCAACTTGCGCCAGGCGCTGGGTTCCGAATTCCTCGCCATGTGGATTGGCGGCTTCGGTAACGCCATCGGTGTAGATTAACAACAGGTCGCCCGCCTCCAAGGACGCGGATTGAGTATTGAATTGCCCAACTTCCACCAGGCCAATGGCAGCCGCGGTGGGGTGGATTAATTCAATCGCCTCGGGCGAAGTCTGCTCGCGTCCATTGGCGCGCAACAACAGGGGCGGATTATGGCCGGCGTTGCAATATTCCAGCTGACGCGTCTGCGGACGATAGGCAGCCAGAAATAAAGTTACGAAGGTGTTGAAGCGGGTGTTATGCACCAACAGGCGATGCAAGCGTTCGGTCACCTCGGCTGGCGAGGCACTTTCGGGGACAAAGGCGCGTAGCAATGTCTGAACTGTAGAGAGATGCATACTGGCGGAAATGCCATGTCCCGCAATGTCCGCAATTGCCAGCCCGTAGCTGCCATCCTTGAAGTTGAAGAAATCGAAGTAATCTCCGCCGATGATCTGCGCTGGACGGCTGAAAGCGGCAATCTCGGTATTGGGGAAATCGGGTGGCTCCTGGGGTAAGAGCGAGCGTTGGACGGTTTGCGCCATTTCCAGCTCAAACTCTAATGTGCGGCGTTCGTCGTCGGTGTAGTGATCCAGGCAGATGCAGCAGGTATAATCCATTTCCATCATACGCGTCTCCACATAATCTTCGCATACTTCACAGACGCCGAGCGCGCCGGCGGCGGCTTTATCAACGGCCTCATCTAACGCTTCAAGTCGCTGATGCACTTCTTCAAGGCTGTGTTGACCCAATGGAACCTTGAGCTTGGCAGGCGGGGTGTTGTTCAGCCATTGGGACAGGCTCTCGCGCTTGAGGATCAAGCTATCGCGAATCTGATCGAACACCCGAATATTCATCCTGTCCTCCTGGTAAATAGAGACTTAAGTGGTGCAAATATATTATACCATAAAATAGAACATTTGGGCGAAAATTATTGGGGCAAATAATGCTCTTACTATTGCTTGTGATCCTCATGTTATCATTTGGGTCGAAATATATCTTCCCGCGCTGATGCACAGGCAAAATCACACTCAGCGCTAATTTTGTTGAAGAGCGTTATCTATTGAAAGAAGGGTTCTTGTTTCTAATGAAGGTTGCCATTCTCACTTATGGATCTCGCGGCGATGTTCAACCATTTGTCGCCCTGGCGCAGCGATTACGCCAATTGGGTCATTCGCCGCTTTTGGCTGCGCCAGGGCGTTTTTCTGATTTTGCTGCTCGCTTTGAGGTAGATTTTATCCCGTTACCTGGCGAACCTGAAGAAATTAGCCGCGCGCTCAATGATTCAGGCACGAATGTATTGCGAATTTTTCGCATATTACAGGGATACACTCAACAGATCGCCCCACAGGTTGTTGCTCGAATGCTGGATGTTTGTAGTCAGGTGGATATCGTTGTTCATAGTTTTCTGTTCACTATTGGTGCTCATGCATTGGCTCGCAGCTTGGGTTTGCCAGAGCTTTCTGTGCAGGGTTTCCCCGTATTCATCCCTACAGGCGATTTCCCAAACGTTGCATTTCCCCCGTTAGGGCGTCTGGGTAATTTATTGAGCCATCATTTCGCCAACCAGATGTTCTGGTGGGGGAGCAAGATTGGGTTCATGCACATCCGCTCCCAATTGCCGCGCGGCTTTCCTGCTCAATTGACCTGGCCGTTTCGCGACGGCAAATATCATCCTTCTGCTCCACTCTTGATCGCGGTCAGCCCCAGCGTTCTGCCGCGCCCTGCTGAATGGCCAGAGACGGTGCACATGCCGGGTTATTTTTTCCTCGATGATGAGACTTATCAGCCGCCGCAAAAGCTATTACGCTTTCTGGAAGGGGGGCCGACGCCGTTATGTGTAACGTTCGGTAGTATGCTTCACCGCGATGCTCCTCGCATCTTTAGAACTCTCCTTCAGGTAATCGAGGCGACAAACGAGCGCGCCGTCATCCTGACCGGCTGGAATGACCCATCTTTATTGGCAGAAGCAGAAACGAATAAGCGTATCTTGATTCTGCCTCAGGCGCCACATGAATGGTTGTTCCCGCGTTGTAAGTTTGTTGTTCATCACGGTGGTGCGGGGACAACCGCCGCTGTCCTGCGGGCAGGTGTACCCCAAATTGTATTGCCTCACACTGCCGACCAGCCATTTTGGGGGCGGCGCGCCCATGCCTTAGGAGTCGCAGCGGCGCCAATTCCGGTGGGGACACTCTCATTTGAGAAATTACTGGCGGCTTTTTCAACCGCACAGAGCGTTTCTCTTCAGGCAGCGGCAAAATCCCTCTCAACTCGCATCCGTACCGAGGATGGAGTCGGTTATGCAGTGAGGCTCATTGAGCGCCTAATGAAGTAATTGTGCATTGCTACGAAACCGGACTGTCTCTCAATTAAGTGCTGATAAACAAAATGTAAATCTCAGCCTTTAGCGCTCGCAACTCCTCCTTTCTCTTTTTCCTTTTTCTTTTTGCATCTTCCAATTCCGGCCAGTCACAATTGGACATCTTCTTCGCTCCGGATAACCTCGAAGGGCATGGCTTTTAGTGATTTTTTCACCTGGTCGCGCATGGTATTCATAATCAAGCGTTTTAACACTTCATAGAAGGAAATCCCATTCATATCCAGGATTACTGACAAAGCCATATCCAGTTCTTTAGGGCCAAGGGCTGGGTTACAGTTCGAGTCGATGAAGTAATAGCGACCAGCGTCGTCCAGACGAATGTCGAACTTGCCATAATCCTTCATCTTTACCACATCGAACGCTTTACGCACCATCTCTCTCAACACTGGGTCGCGGTAGGGTTTGTAATAGAAGGCTGCGTTCATCTCCGTCAGCCATTGATCTTCAAAGGTCAAGAAAACATAAGGGTCATCCACGTGGCGGAAGACTTTCTCTGCCAGATATACCTTCTTGTGATTCCCTTCCAGCAAAATAGCAGTGATCTCACGTTGGCCCACGAATTCCTCCACCAACACTGGTTGGCGGTAAGTTTTGAATAGCTTTCGCAACCGTTTGCGCAGTTGCTTTTCATTCTCCGAAACGGCGTCGCGCGTAATCTCCACCGAGCCGTGGATCGCGTTCAGTTTGGAGATCAGAGGAAAACGCAGCGTTGGATCCAGATAATCTTCCGGTGAGGTGAACAACTGAAAAATCGGAACAGGCAAACCGTTACGTTGCAGTACTTCCTTGATGAAAAATTTGTTCGTATCCAGCGCCATGCCCAGCATATCGGCGCCCGTGTAAGGGATGCCCAAAAGCTCCAGCACGCCTGGAATCGCAGCCGCCAGGCTTTCCTTCCCTTTGACCGAATCGACGAGATTGAAGAGCATCTCAGGCCGATCCTGTCGTAAGCGCTCCGATAACAACTCGTCACCTGGATACAGACAAACCTCCAGACCCAACGCGCCCAGATATTCGCCAATGATATAGGCGTTTTGTTCGGCTTCTCGCTCTGTGATGTATTGCGACTCGGATGGAAAATCCTCACGTCGCACCGCGCTGTAAATTACGCCGACTTTAGAAGGCCATTCGAGTTCACTGTCTTTGATACGGTGTTTTTTCTTTGCCATGGCGTCGTTTCAAGATAATACAGGCTATCGGATTTCACCGATCTTACGGCTCAATCGTCGCGCTGCGTATCGCGTAACTGATAGGCGATCCCCACAGCCGCGAGGATGACACCCAAGAGCAACATCCATGCACCTGGGGGCTGTCCAAAGAGTTGCTGCACGCCAGCGACGACCGCGCTGGCACCAGCCAGGGCAGACAAGAGGATGATCGCCAAATCGAAGATAGATGCAGCCAGAATGGCGCCGATTACGCCGCCCAGGATAGTGAGAGCGGTAGCCGACCAACCGCCGACGAAATCTAGCGAGTTAAGCGCCGCGCTGACCAATAACGCCCCGGCGACAAAACCGACCACCAGGCCGGCAATGCGTAGCGAAGCCTGCGCCAGGAGAGCCATCAACACACCCAGCCCAATCGCAGCCAAAATCTGTAACCACAATGGCCAGTTGCCGGCCCAAGCGACAGCCACCTGTACGCCAAAGAGGAATCCCACCAATCCGGCAAACAGCCAAAACAAACGGCGACCAAACAGCAACATAACGCCGCCAAACAGGGCGCGTAGAAGTGGAAATGACATGCTTGCCTCCTCGTTTTCTTCCTGGTTTGCGGCGTTTTACTAATTCGCCTCACATACGGAAATAAACAATCAAATCCAGGTCGCCGGGTGAACTGCCCAGCTCGGTCAGAACCATAGCAGCTTCACTGCGATGTTGCGTGCTGTGGTTGACCACATGCGCCAACACGCGCCAGATGACGTCTTCATAAGGTACCCCTTTCGTAGAACGATATTGCACATTGCGCTGTAGATCGGCCTCGCTCAAGCTTTCTAGATATGCTTGCATGGCTGCCTGTTCCTGCGCCCAGCGGTCGGCCAACGCCTCGATGCTGGGGAAATCTTGCGCGTTCAACAGCGTGGTCGGCGAAACGCCTTCTTGCAGGCGCATACGCCAAATCCATTCAGCGCCGAGCATGTGCGTCAACACGCCGCGCAGGCTGCCATGATAAAGGGTCGGATTCGGCATGGTGAAAGCTGTCTCGCCAGCGCTCCGTAGGGCATCCAGTAGTCGGGAGTTCGCCCAACAAGTGTAATCATACAAAGCGGTCAGGGTGTTTTTGTCCATCAATCCTCCAGCATGAGATAAGCCGAAATTGCGCAGACCTCTCGATTATTACTGTTTTGCGTATGAAGGCTGGCGCGCATCCTTGGGTAAACGCTATGATTATAATCAATAGCGGCGCGTCAGGCTATTTTCTGGCGGACAAAAATGACATATAATATGAGTGGATAGTCCCGCCCATGGGGTGGACGGGCAGCGCTTTAGGTTTAGGGGGGACTGCTGTCGCGCCGGTCGGCAGCGCCCTGCACATGCCCTTCAGTAGACCGGGAACAGGGATACCAACATGACACTCCAACCGAACCGCCGCATATTAGGCGATCCTCAGCGCAAAATCAGTGCACTGAATGCGCTCCTCAAGCGCAGCTTGCTCTTTTGCCTGATGGTCGCGATTCTGAGTGGATGCTCGCTCATTCGAGGGTTCAGCCCTCAGCCTTCAGGTCAAATGGAGACCGCTATTGCTGTACAACTGGCTATCCTAGCTGCCACACAATCTGCAGTGGTTCAACAGCCGCCTGCAGCCCCACCGCCGCAAGGGCAGCCAGAGCAGCCAACCTATACCCCATTGCCAACTTATACACCTCTGCCAACTTATACGCCGTTCCCTACCTATACGCCCGTACCAACCTTCACTTCTTTTCCGCTCGTTCTGCCTACATTACTGCCGACGGCTACACCGCCTTCCAGCTACGGACGTCCTTATGTTCTACGGGTGCGCAATTTATACAACCGCACTTATTGGATCGGGACAAAGTTGCCCTATGGTGGAAATTTTATCAAGCCGCGCTACTATGTAGAGTTCTACCCACCCCAGCCTACCTGGATGCGCATCTGGTGGTGTCGTTACACCTCTTATTTTTATGAGCATTGGGATGATTACGGCTGGTATTCTTTCAGTGAGGACTGGGACGACCTCTACAACTGGAATTACTATCAGTACTGGTGCGATCGCGATCATCTCTACGATTGTCACCACCGTGATGTATATGTAGATGAACCTTTGATCGAGATCAGCATTCCGTAATTGAAGTCGCAGGTATGCATTTTCTGTAAGAATTTATCAGTCGTACGGTAGCTGCTCGCTACCCCAAGACAATCAATAAGACGCCGCAAAAAATTACTATTGCGCCGAATACGCGTAGCTTTCCCATCTCTTCCCCCAGCAACTTCCAACCCATGAGGGCGGCAAAGACCACGCTCACTTCGCGTATGGCTCCTCCGTAACTGACCTGAGCGATGGCGTAGGCGTTTAGCACCAGAGTGTAAGTGAGCAACCCGATGACGCCAATCGCCAGGACGCGCCGCCAATGCGCCAGACCAATGGTGACCATACTTCTCCACCCCCCGCGTTGCAGGGCAAAGGGCGTGAAAAAGACGCCTGACAGGCTGAGCGCCACCAAGGTGTAAGGTGTGGGGGCGGTCTGTTTGACCGCTGCCCCGTCTATGGTGGAATAAATAGAAATCAACAACGCCACAATCAACGCCAGAACAATAGCCAGACGGCTGACCGCTGTAGAATGCGCGGAGCTGCGAGAATGCAGCAAACCACTGCCGCCCACGATCATCAATCCGCCAACGACGAGCGCGAGTCCGACCGCGCCCAAGGGTGTGGGGCGTTCGCCCAGGAAGAGCACCGCCCACAACGCCAGGAACGCCGGCGCAGCGCCGCGGGCAATAGGATAGACCAACGAAAAATCGCTCAAACGATAGGCTGAGGCCAGCGCCGCCATATAAAACGCCTCGGTCATTCCGCTGGCAAGGAGATACGGCCAGATGCGCGCTGCGGGAAGACCCCAGACGATAAACGCAGGCGGCAGAAGTATCAGGTTGAACAGCGCTGCCCACCAAGAGACAATATACTTTTCTTCCACTTGTTTGAGGAGTAAATTCCAGCTCGCGTGCAACGCGGCGGCGGCGAGGAGCATCATCAGTGGTAGCGCGGACACGCGGATATTGTAACCCAATCTGTGAGAGTGATGCTATTCGTTCGTGTGGTGTAAAGTTGGTACGAAATTTTGGGAGTTGGTGTGTCATTCCTATGGAAGTCCTTGTTATAATCGGTACAGAATATGCAATGTTGCAAAAATAAATGAATTCAACAGAAATCGGTCACGTCATCCGTTGGTTACTAGAGGGCGATCCGGCTATCCGCTGGCAGACAATGCGCGATATTTTAGGCGCACCGGTGGATGAGTGGAAGGCAGAACAGGCACGTACCCTGGAAATAGGTTGGGGAGCCAGATTACTCGCCTTGCAGGACGCGGATGGCGGTTGGGGAGGCGGCGTTTATACTCCTAAGTGGACCTCTACGACTTATACTCTGTTGACTTTATGTCACATTGGAATCCCACGCTATTACGCTGCGGCGCAGAGAGGCGCATACCTGGCATTGGAGATGCTTTTAGGTGCTGAACGCGATCGCCAGTTTCAACGAAAACTGGAACGCCTCGATCGCTGTATTGTGGGGATGTTATTACAGATCGGGGTCCATTTTGGGATTGACGATGAACGCATTGAGGCGATGGTTGAAAATCTGCTGAACGAAAGGATGCCAGACGGCGGGTGGAATTGTCGCCGCGGGCGCAAACCTCAGCCTCATCACAGCTCCTTTCATACCACATTCAATGTGTTAGAGGGTTTGCGCGAGTACATTGAGCAAGGCTGCGGGGATCGGCTCGACGAGGCGCGCGCTGCCGAGCAAAGCGCACTGGAGTTTATGATGCAACATCGCTTATATAAATCGGATAAGACAGAGCGGGTCATTAATTCCCAATTTACCTTGTTGTCTTTCCCTTATCGCTGGCACTACGATGTGCTGCGTGGCTTGGAATATTTTGCTCGCGCCAACGCGCCGCGTGATGCGCGGCTTCAGGATGCGGTGAACTTGCTTTATGAGCGCCGGCGGAAAGATGGATTTTGGCCCGTGCAGCATAAACACCCCGGCAAGACTTTTTTCGAGATGGAGAGAAGCGGCGGTCCAAGCCGATGGAATACCCTAAGGGCGTTACGCGTCCTCCGTTGGTGGGAAAACGGATAACCTTGGCGATGGGTCGTGGATGTGGTTTGATTTCGCCGCCTGGCGTTCTTTCCAACGATATTCTCTTTGACGCGAAGACGAGAACAATGTGAACCGCCGTCTATTTGAGCAAGCTACAATCGCTATAAAGGGTTGGGATTATCGGTTTCTCATTTTAGCGCTGTTGTTATTCACTGCGTTGGCGCTTCGGATTTATAAAATTGACAGCCCCTTGTGGTTGGATGAAATTTATTCTTATCGTCTGGCAAAACTTGGCTTTGTGCGGATCATTCAAAATAGCTGGACGGATCCACATCCCCCCTTATTTTATGTTTTAGGATGGGCGCTCTCTGCTGGCGGCAAGATCAGAAGCGAAATCGGGTGGAGAATCTTGCCGCTGCTGTGCGGCATGTTGGTTATTTTCATTGTCTGGCTCACCAGCGCCGAACTGTCAAATTATCCTATCAGTCTGATCGTTTGTGCAGTAGCGGCTTCTTCTCCAACGCTGGTTTTTTACAGCCAAGAGGCGAGAGCTTTAGCGGCGCTGGTGTTTCTATCGGCTCTTTCGATGTGGCTGACGGGAAAACTCTTAAGCGACTCGTCGAAAATGAAATACTGGGTTCTGTGGATTGGCGTGAGCTTGTTAGGGCTTTATACTGGTTATGTCTATTTGATGATCGTGGGTGTGCAGTTGGTGTTTTTGGGTTATTACAATTATCGCAAGGCAATTTGGTGGGTGGCAGTTATCTTGATTTCTCTCTGTTTGTTATCACTATACTCTTTTGTGATAAGTAGCTTGGCGCACTTTGCTTCCAGGATCAAAGTCGTTGAACCGCTGACATTATGGCGCGCCTTACAGATGTTGTTAGCCGGCGATCCTGTACGTTATGGAACAACCATTGCCCACCAAATTTTCCCGGCGATGCAGGTTGGGTTCATCATCGCGTCAATAATAAGGGCGATTAAATTACATGAG
This sequence comes from Anaerolinea thermophila, assembly GCA_020724505.1. Taxonomy (GTDB): domain Bacteria; phylum Chloroflexota; class Anaerolineae; order Anaerolineales; family UBA4823; genus RBG-16-57-11. Next base: position 20,500 of record DYGV01000030.1, on the reverse strand, counting down.
AGGAAGCTTGTCTATTTCCTTGTACAAGGGGTATTACCTATAAGCTTCTTTTTCGCCTTCAGTCCCCTTGTAGGCGTCCGACTGCCGTTGTTTGAGGCCAGGCATTTCATCGTTTTTCTGCCGGCGTTGTTCGCACTGATGTCCAGTGGATTCATGGAATTGAACGAACAATTGAAAACTCATCGCAATCGCGCTTTCGCTATATCTTTCATCGCTGGCGGGTTGATGGTTTGCCTCAATCTGCTCGGGTTGCGTTCTTATTGGGAAATACCCAAAAGCCTGGAGGGGCAGGCTGTCTTGACCCTTCGGAAATTGATGCGATCCGACGAGAGCGTGGTAAGCTTCTACCATGGGGTGAATTACTCATTATGGTTTTACCTGCCTGGGATTACGGTTTATTTCAACCCCAGAGGGGGCGCAAATGGATATACCTATCAGCAGATCGTTTCAACCCAAATATTTGAAGCCTCGCCTTTTAGAAATGAAAAGAGCAGCCAGGAGATTCGCGCCAGCGGTCGGTTTTGGATTTTAGCGCTTTCTTCAGAGGTTGAGCGCACGCCGATATCGGAACTAACCACTGATTGCCGAATCATTGTAAAGAAGTTATTTTCTGCGCCTAACGGTTCTTTTACCTTGATGAAGGTTCGCTGTCCGACCACCTTACAACACCCTTTTCTGGAGAAAATTGACAATGACCAACTCAAAATTGTTACCGCGCCTCCTTTTGTTCAGTGGAATGATCGCTCTGCCATTGATGGCTTTCTTATTCGACCTGGCTGTGACGGGTTTGCAGATACGGAATTCAGAAGGCGCCGGTTTGGAGCCGTTGTTAGTATGGCTTTTTCCACTGTTTGAGATGCTCTTGGCGCTGGGTGGATTGGGCTTATTCTGGTATTTGTTTTCCTCCATTCAGAAAGACCGTCCGGTAGGGATTGCTTTTACCATCGTAGGGCTTTTGCTTCTATTTCTCACTCCGTTGCTATTCTTTCTACCCGTTCCTATGACGCTATATGCTCTTGTGCAGTATGTCTCGCCTGGTTCTTATCTGTTCCAGGCTGGCGCGTTGCTGGGGGTGGCAGGTTTACTCAGTCTGACGTTGAAGCGTTAGAACCCAGAAAGGCGCTTTAGGCGCATCTGATGGCACTGATCGAGCGGATCGCGTTCTGTACCGGACCCGCTGCTTGACAACCTGTAACGCCTAAATTATACTTGTTTCAGTACAAGTATACATCTATAGCGGCGCGTCTCTCTGAATATGGCCTCAGATTTCTTCGAAATCGTTCTTCTTTCACTAAAAGTATCCGGGCTGGCTTTACTATTTAGCTCAGCTATTGGAATACCTCTAGGAGCCTGGGTGGGGCTGAAACGTTTTCGCGGGCGGCGGTTGATCGCGGCGCTGCTGTACACCGGTATGGGATTTCCGCCGGTGGTGATTGGTTTATTCGTGTATTTGTTGCTCTCGCGCAATGGGGTTTTAGGTTCGCTGAATTGGTCCTTCCTGCCGAAGCTGTTCACCCCGGCAGCGATGGTCGTCGCGCAGACGGTGATTGCGTTCCCGCTGGTAGCCGGCTTCACCATGGCGGCGGTGATGGGCGTGGACCCTCAATTGCGTCAACAATTGCTCTCTTTGGGGGCGACTCCGCGCCAAGCAGCGGTGACGGTGCTGATGGAAGCGCGATTGGGAGTGATCGTGGCTATTGCGGCCGGGTTTGGCGGGATCATCTCCGAAGTGGGTGCGGTGATGCTGGTGGGCGGCAACATCGAAGGCCGCACACGCGTGTTGACCACTGCTATTGTGCTGGAAACGCGCAAGGGCAACTTTGAGCTGGCTCTGGCGTTGGGCGGGGTCCTGTTGTTGCTTACATTCTTGGCTAACCTGGTCATGCTGCGATTACAGGGCAAGGTGTTCGATGAGTGAGGCGCGCCTTTCCGACCCGATTTACCGCTTGAAAAACCTGACCAAAGTCTATGGCGAGCGGCGTGTATTGAACATCGCTACGTTGGAGGTCTATCGCGGCGAAATATTGGCGCTGGTTGGGCCAAGCGGTTCAGGCAAGAGCACCTTGTTACGCCTGCTCAACTTTCTGGAACCGCCCAGCGAAGGGGTGATTGAGTTTGAAGGGGTGGAATATGGCGTTAATCAATCGCCGAAATTGGAAAAACGGCGACAGGTGGTTGCGGTTTTTCAGCGCCCGATGTTGCTTAATCGCAGTGTGTGGGATAACGCTGCGTATGGTTTGCGTCTGCGCGGTGAACACGACACCAGATCGCAGGTGCAAAGGGCGCTGGCGCAAGTTGGCCTGGAGGGATTGGCGCAACAGCGTGCGCATACTTTATCGGGCGGCGAAGCGCAACGCGTGGCGCTGGCGCGCGCGATTGCCATCCACCCGCAAGTGCTGTTGTTGGACGAACCTACCGCCAACCTGGACCCCTATAACGTTGGTTTAATCGAAGGCATTGTTCAACGCCTGAACCGCGAACAAGGGACAACCTTAGTGTTGGTGACGCATAATATTTTTCAGGCGCGCCGCCTGGCGCAGCGGGTCGCCTTTTTACTGGATGGTCAGATCATTGAAATGGGAGAGGTGGGACAATTCTTCGATGCTCCGCAGGATGCTCGTACGCGGGCGTTTATCCGCGGTGAAATGATTTATTAACCTGGCTTTGATCAACCTATATCTTGAATTTCGTGGAGGATGGTGAAGATGAAATTCAATACACAATTATCACTCTTTTTAGTCCTGGGCTTATTATTGAGCGCCTGCGTTTCCACGGTTACGCAACAGCCAACAGCGGAGATTCCTTCTACAGCAACTCCAGAAACCCCTCTCGCTGAACAGGCAACGTCTGAACAGCCGCCCAGGCCAGGGGCAGCGGGTCACCTGGTGTTAGCCACGACTACCTCCACCGACGATTCGGGTTTGCTGGATTATTTGCTGCCTGAATTCGAGAGGGAGTATGGCGTCAAGGTGGATGTGATCGCCGTTGGCACTGGCCAGGCTTTGCAGCTCGGCATGGACGGCAACGCGGATGTTCTATTAGTTCATGCTCGCGCCAAAGAAGATGAGTTTATGACCGCTCAACACGGAATTCGCCGCGAGGACGTAATGTACAACGATTTCATCCTGGTTGGCCCATCGGACGATCCGGCCGGCGTAAAGGGTATGACCAGCGCAGCCGAAGCGTTCAAGAAGCTTGCAGACGCACAGGCGACATTCATCTCACGCGGCGACGAATCTGGCACGCATACTAAAGAAAAATCCATCTGGGCGAAAGCAGGCATAGAGCCCGCTGGCGAATGGTATATCTCTGCCGGACAGGGGATGGGCGAGGTGCTCACCATGGCCGATGAACAGCGGGCTTATACGCTGAGCGACCGCGCTACTTACCTGGCGCGTCTCGCGCAAGGCCTGGATTTGGAGATTCTGGTAGAAGGCGATCCGGCGTTGTTCAACCCTTATGGGGTGATTATTGTTAACCCGCAAAAGAATCCAGCCATCAATGTTGAACTGGCGACGAAGTTTGTGGAATGGTTGATTTCGATCCCAGTTCAAGAGAAAATCCAGGCCTTCGGCGTAGAAGAGTTCGGCCAGTCGTTGTTCATCCCCGATTCGCAACTCTGGCGCAACGCTCAACATGTTACCCCTCAGCCGTAGAGAATTCGGTGTTGGATAATTAATTGGAGTGATATTCAAACTGGGCCACAGAGCGCCCAGAGAAAAGTTAAAAAATCTCCGCATACTTTATGCTCACTAATGGACTCTCTGTGCGCTCTGTGAACTTGGCGGTGATGTTTATACATTTTTGGGGTGAATTGTTGTCTTGACAGCCCCGTTGTAAAGTTCGATCACCAACACTCACAATGGAAATTACCTGTAAACAGATCCTGCTGGTAATGCAACCCGCCAGCAGGGTTGTTTTATAAGGTGTGGAAGAATCTCGATTGAACAAACGGATTAAATGGATAAGACCAGTCCGATTTTGTGTTACAATGAGCGACTGTTGAGGAGAAATATAATGTTGCCCAAATATCGTGTTGGACTGAGTATTATCCTGATAATGATTCTTGCGGCTGCGTTGCTGGGCGTTGGTGGCTTTGATGAAGGCCTGGGAAAGGGGGGAGAACCTTCTCTGGGGCAAGCTGTGTTGCAAACAAAAGGCGTCGTTCAGGTATATATGGATAGTATATGGGTGGGTGGATTCGCCAGTAGTGTCTTGGAGCGTTTGCCGATCTTGCAATCCGATCCCACCAGCGACGCTTCGCAAATTTCAGGCTGGTCATTGCGGGATGCGCTGTTACTGTTGGTATCTGCCCGTCAATTGAAAGCGGAGACGCGCCTGGTCATTACTAGTCAACGTCAGAGACGATCTTTGGTCCTCACCTGGGGACAGGTGGAGGAAGTTCCCAATGCCGTCCTGCTCAGGAAACGAGCAGACGGCGAATTGGAGGTCATCGCTCATCTGCCGTTCTTGCCTCGCGCTGAGCAGCAGCTATTGGGGGTGGATCGCATCGAACTGAATACACCTTAAGTGAAATTGCCAGTGGCGTATTGCCAATTGGGCGGCAAACTGTTGCCCAATTTTGCTTCCTGCTGCTTGTCAAGCCCGTTGCTTGAAGCTATACTTGGGCGCATGGAAGAGGCGCATCTCTATCAAAAAATCGCCGCGACGTTGCGCCAGGAGGTGCTTGATGGACGGTTGCGACCTGGCGAGCGACTGCCTTCGTTGCGCGAGACGGCCAAGCAATGGCGTTGTACGTTAGGCACGGCGCAGCGCGCTTACGCCGAATTGGTTCGCCAGGGGTTGGTGACCAGTCGTCCCGGGCAAGGCACACGTGTGGCAGAGCCTCCCGCGAGGCAGGATGACACGCCGCTGCGCCGCGCCCTGCTGGTGCACCGCGCCGAGACCTTTTTGCTGGAAACAATCTCCGCCGGTTATTCTCTCGCCGAAGTGGAACCCGCGCTGCGGCTGGCGCTGGATCAATGGCGGGCTATTGCCAGCGCGCCATCGGAGGCGGCGGCGGATGTACTCCGCTTTGCCGGTAGCCATGATCTGGCGCTTTCCTGGTTGGCGGCGTATTTCCCGCAGATCATGCCGCGCTTCACTTTACAGTTGGGTTTCACCGGCAGCCTGGGCGGGCTGATCGCCCTGGGGCAGGGTCAGGCAGACCTGGCTGGTTGTCATCTGTGGGATGAGGAGAGTAGCAGCTATAATGCGCCTTATGTGCGCCGGTTATTGCCTGGGAAGCGCATAGCCTTGCTAACGCTTGCTCAGCGCCGGCTGGGTTTGGCAATGCCGCCGGGCAACCCGCTGGGAATCCGCAATTTGGGTGATCTATCGCGCCCGGGCTTGCGGTTTATCAACCGCCAGCCTGGCTCCGGCACACGCGTCTGGCTGGATGCAGCGTTGCGCCGCCTGGGGGTAGATGTTTCGCGCATCCAAGGCTATCAAGATGAACGGCTGACGCACTCCGACCTGGCGCGCGCCGTCGCCGCAGGGCAGGCCGACTTAACCTTCTGCCTGGAGACCGCAGCTCAGGCGTTTGGCCTGGATTTTATCCCCGTGGTGACTGAACCCTATGACCTGGTCATCCCAGCCGAGAAATGGGAGTTGCCCTCTGTGCGTCGCCTGGCGGAGTGGCTGACCAGCGCTGAGGCGCGCCAGGCAATCGCTGAACTGGGTGGGTATGAAACTACTCACACCGGAGAAATTCGTTGGGTAGAGTGAGGCAAGATTTCTTGCTATTGAAAGCCGGTATGTCAACGCAAACGCTATACTTCACAGATCCATATTGTTTTGAATTCGAGGCTCAAATTATTGAGCAATTTCCTTTGCCTGATGGGCGCTTTGGCGTGATCCTGGAGCGCAGCTATTTTTACCCCACCGGCGGCGGGCAAGAACATGATCTGGGCTGGTTAGGTGATGCACGGGTAGTAGATGTTTACAAGGATGGGGCGCGACATCTGACAGTGCATGTGGTTGAGCGGCATTTGCCTGAGGGACACCTGCAGGCACGTATCGACTCTGAGCGTCGCCTGCGGCATATGGAACATCATACCGCTCAACACTTACTCTCATATTGCTTCGTCGAATTGCTTGGTCTGGATACTGTTTCCGCTAACATCAATGGCGACACACCTTCGACTCTTGACTTAAACAATGGCGAACCATCATTCGCTGAACTGATGCAGGTCGAAAAGCGCGCGAACTACCTTATTCGATGCGACCTTCCAGTTAAGACGTATTTTGTCTCGCCGCAGCAGGTGAGCGCGATCCCGTTGCGCAAGCCGCCCAAAGTGAGCGAAGACATCCGCATCGTCGAGATTGAAGGCCTGGATTATTCAGCCTGCGGCGGCACGCACGTTGCCCGCACTGGCGGTATCGGGGTAGTCAAGATTTTGCGTACTGAGCGCCTCAAGGATAAGTCTCGTATCCACTTTGTGGCTGGCAGCCGCGCCTTTGAACTGTTTCAGTCCAGTTATGCTATCGCTGCCGGCCTGGCAGCGCAGATGAGCGTGGGTTTGCCAGAGCTCCCGACTGCGATGCAGCGAATGATGAATCAGCTCAAAAACCTGCAAAGGGAACTGGGGCAACTGAAAGAGCAGGCGCTGACCGCCGAAGCGCGTCGTTTGTACGATACAGCGGAGACAATGGGAGAGCGGCGGGTTGTCCTGGCAGCATTCGATGGGCGTTCGATGAACGATCTGCGCGCCCTGGGGCGCGAGCTGCGCCTTATGCCGGGCGTGGCTGCGGTGCTGGTCGGTGTGCAAGATGAGCGCCTTTCTTTAGTGACGGTTTGCGCTGCTGACGCCGGACTGAGCGCTGACGATCTACTGCGACAATTGTTGCTGCACATCAACGGCAAGGGTGGCGGCGATGCATCCCTGGCGCAGGGTGGCGGGCCAGGCGACCTAACGACGGCGCAATCGTTGATAGAGGCCGCTCGCGTAGAATTACTTGCACTTGCCTTCAATCGCCCGGAACAGCGACTCTGACGGCCATGGCGGCGAAACGGGCTCTGGCAGCGCGGTGCAGCGCCAGAAAGCACAGCGCAGAGACAAAGCACAGCACACCGCCCATGTACCAGACATAGTTGGGGTTATAATTGTCCATCACCAATCCGGCGGCGAGGGGGCCGAGCGCGCCAGGGATCGCCCACGACAGGCCGAAGATCGCCATATAACGCCCGCGCATGTCTTCAGGAGCGAAGTTTGCCGCCACCGTCTGGCTCACCGGCACAACCAGCATTTCGCCGAAGGTGATCACCACCATGGCCGCCAGGAAGAGCGGGAAGGCAGATACGAAGCCGTACATACTGAAGCCGAACATATACAGAGCAGCGCCTAGCGCCATCATCAACATCGGCGGATAGTTTTTCGCTTTGCGGCTAACCCAGAACTGGAATAGAACGACGGTGATCGCGGATGTAGCCATGACCATGCTAAAGCCCTGCTCGGCAACGCCGTGAACATCTCGCAAAAACACAGAAAGCGAACCGTACATTTGCAGGTATACAATGGTCATAATCATCGCTGCCAGGAGAAAGGCGGTGAACAGCCGATCGGCGAGCACCTTGCCGTAGCCGCCGAAGGTTTGAAGGGTAGATTCCTGCACCTGCCCAGGGGCGGCAGCGGGCTTGGTTTCGGGGATCAGACGGAAGATCAACGCCGCGGTAATCAGGCTGGCGCAGGCGTCAATCACGAATAGCAGCAGATAGGAGCGGGTGGCGATAAAGCCGCCGATCAACGGGCCAATGATCCATGCCATATTATCTATCACGCGCATCACGCCGAAGCCCTCGGTGCGTTTCTCTTCGGGCAGGATGTCTGCCACCATCGCCTGCCAGGCGGGCCCAGCAATGTCTGAGAGTAACCCGACGATCACTGCCAGCATATAGAATACTGCCAGTTGCTCCACAAGACCCATCAACACCGCGCTGCTGGCGCTGATCACCAAACCGAATAGCACTATCAGTTTGCGCCCGAAACGGTCGGCTAACGCCCCACCCACCAGGCTGCCAGCCAGCCCAGAGATGTGGAACAGGCCCAACAGCAGACCGGCTTCGGTCATACCCACGTTGAACTTCGAAGTGATATACAGTGAGAAGAAGGGGAACACCATTTTCGCGCCTACATGGTCAATGAAACTAGCTCCCACTAACATCCAGAATCGGGGCGGAAGTTCATGGAAAGTCTTTTGCAGTTTGGTCAGCACGTAGGGTTCTCCGTGGTTGAATTATTATAGCGCACAATGGTCATACGTCCGATAGAGCGGAAAGGTTCACAGTATAATGTAGGCTTTGGCGCGCTGAGGGGCGCGCTATAGGAGCGTGAGGCAATGATGACCTGGTTGAAATCGGCACATTTTTCATGGGGTGCGGCGCGCGACGCTGCGCTGATTGCACTGGGCGCGTTACTGCAAGCGCTGGCGTTGCGCCTGTTTTTGATTCCAGCAAACCTGGCAAGCGGCGGAGTGAGCGGGCTGGCTCAGATCATCCATCATTACACCAACTGGCCGATTGGGGTGATGATTTTGCTGGGCAATATGCCGCTATTTATACTGGGTTGGCGCTATCTGGGCGGGCCGCGGTTTATTCTGCGCACGGCTCTGGCGGCGATAGTGGTTTCGTTTTTCACCGATTTTCTAACGCTGTTTTTACTGCCGCAGGGGTTGACCAAGGATCTGGTATTGAACGCGTTGTACGGAGGTCTGATAAGCGGAGTGGGTTTTGGATTGGTGTACCGCGGTCAGGGTACCAGCGGGGGCAGCGATATACTAGTGCGCATCCTCAGTCACTGGCGCAACGTGCCGATCTCGCAGAGTTATCTGCTTACCGACTCGTTGATTATGTTTATGGCCGGGTTGGCTTTTAGCTGGGAGAACGCCCTGTATGCGTTGGTGATGCTCTATGTTTCCGGCCTGGCGGCGGAGGCGGTCACCGCCGGATCGAATGTACTGCGCACAGCGCTGATCATCACCTACCGGCCAGACGAGGTAGCCAATCGGATTTTACATGAGATGGAGCGCGGGGTAACCGTGATCACCGCGCGTGGGGCGTACACCGGCGAGGAACGCACGGTGTTGTATTGTGTGGTCAGTCGGGCGGAAATTGCGCAGATCAAGACGTTGGTGCGTGAAGCCGACCCGCGCGCCTTTATGGTGATTGGTCAGGCCCATGAGGCGCTAGGCGAGGGATTTCGACCCTTGGATGGGTGATCGGTTGCGAAATGAGCAAAATGAAAATGTAGCGAGGGCGATAGGAATTAATCGCCCTCGCGTATCTTGTGGAATGAGATTCGATTGCTGATGAACTTACTCTTGGAACGTTACCACCACGGTCATGCCCCAAAGTAAGCGCGGGTCGGGATTATCCAACAGGATGCGCACCGTATAAGTGATATCGCCGCGCTTTTCCTCGTACACCTGGCTGATCTTTTCCACGACGCCGGTCATTTCCACGTCTGGCAGAGCGTCGGCCACTACGGTCACTTTCTGTCCTATGGACACGCTAACTACCTCGATCTCGGTCAGGTCATCGGTCTCCACATACAGCTTGGAGAGATCGGCGATGCGGATCACCGGCTGACCGGGGGCGGCCTGCTGACCTTCCACCAGATTTAAGTCCACTACCGTTCCGTCAATGGTGGCAACCAGATCCAGATTGGAGAGGTTCGCCTGGGCAGCCTTCAGGTTTTCTTCGGCGGCCTTGACTCGCGCATCTGCCGCGGCCACCTGATCAGCATCTGGCCCTTTCAAGAGGTTCTCATAATCTTTGAGGGCTTCATCCAAACGGGTTTGCGCCTCGCTCAAGTTGGTCTCCAATTGAAGCCAGCGTACTGCGGTGTTGTAGTCGCTCTGTGCAGTGTCTAGTTTTTCCTTGAGGTCTTTGCGGGTGGAATTCTCCGAAGGATAGTAACGATAAGGCTCAAAACGTTCCCGCGCCTCGTCCAGGATGGCTTTCATCTTGGCGATGGCCTCCAGCGGGGTGAGGCCAAGCATGTTCTGCGGCACGGTGAAATTATCCAGGGCGTATTGCGCATCTTTGACGGCTTTATTGGCTGCTGACATGGCTGCCGCGGCCTGCGCCTGCGCCAGAGCCAGGTTGTCATCCAGTTGCTTACGCGCCTGTTGTGCGGCAATCAGTTCGGCTTCTGCGCTGGCGATCGCGGCCTCGATCTGTTCGCGGTCGCCCAGGCGCGCCAACACATCGCCTTTCTTCACCGTGTCACCTTCTTCTACTAACACTTCCTCCACCTGTCCGTTGACCACAAAGGCGAGTTGCACATCGTCGCGTGGGACAACGCGCGCTTCGGCAACGATGTTGGTTTCGCTGATCACAGTGGGCAAGGGGGTGGCAGTTCCTGCTGGCGCTCCGGCTGCGCCTCCGCAGGCTGCGGTCAGCATACCGAGGGCGATCAGGCTGATAACAAGTCCAATGAATTTGGCTTTCATGGTTGAATTCTCCTTAGATGATATTTCGACAATACAACTGGCGAATGAGTACAATCCGGCTACAAGCTCGCGTTGCCTGCTGCGCTTACTGATAAGCCAGACTCTCGCGCACGCTAACCTTGGTTGCCCCGCGGGCTGGCAGCAGGCTGGCCAGGATGGAAAGAAAGGTAATGATGGCAAACCACAGAATCGCCCCACTTGGCGTGTAATGATAGATGATTTCGAACTGAAAGGCCTCACCCAAGCCAAACAACATGGCGCGGCTGGCTGGGATGGACAGCGGCAGGGCGATTGACCAACTCAACCAGCCCAGGATCAATCCCTCGCCGATGAACAGGCGAAAGACCGACCAGGAAGATGCGCCGATGGCGCGCATCACGCCGATTTCGCGCCGTCGTTCCAGCACGCTCAAAGCCAGAGCGCCGCTCAGAGCAATGCTACCTACTGCGCCGATGACCACTGCCATGATACCCAGCAAGACGATCAAGAAGTTGAACTGGCTGGTCAAGGCGTTGGCGGTGGCAGTGGTGCTATCGCCGCCTAAACCAAAGATGCCGCGCTGCGAGCTGACCGAAATTTGATGCTGTTTATAATACTCGCGTAAGGCTTTAGCCATGTTCTCCTCGGCTATCAAACCTTCTTGTTCGGTCTGAATCCATACCGCCCCGGAGCGGTCCACTGTTCCCAGGTCGTGCAGTAGCTGGTTGCGCTCCACCAGTGCTACAGTCGTGAGCAGCGGGTCGAACACTAATCCCACTACCTGATAGTCGCGTTCTTTCTTCTCACTGTAACGCACCGTTACCCAATCGCCTACCTGCACTTCCAGGTCGTCGGCTTGCTGAACATTCAGGACGATGGCGAATTGATCGTTCGGGTTGAGCCAACGTCCAGCGCGCAGTTGATAACCGTAGGTTTGGGTCGGCAGTGGCACGCCGAAAAGCTGCAATTGATCATCGTCATCGCTATAAGGTTGACCCTGCTTACGAATGGTGCCGCTGCCAAAGCCCCACATCTCCACGGCTTTGATGCCCGGAAACTTCATGGTCAGGTTTTCGATATAGTCTATGCGCTGCGGATCTTCGAAAACCATTGTGATATTGGCATTCAGAATTTCGAAGAGCAGGTCGTCAAAGGTATAGACCACCGAATCACGAACTGCTACCACCATCATAAACACCACGCCGCTCAACACCAGGGCGAGCTGCAACAGCACTACTCGCCACTTGTGGCGAAAAGTGTTGCTGATGGTTAACATCACCATGCGTGAGAGAAAGCGTAAACGGGTGATGATTTTCTCAATCAGGCCGGCTTTTGTGGAGAGACCATAGGTGCTGATGGCCTCGCGAACGGTAATCCGCGCTGCGCTCCAGATTGGCGCCAGCGCAGCGATCAAAGGGGCAATTAACGCCAGCGCTGCCGAGACGAGAATGGCTTGTTGATCTAGTTCAAATTCACCCAAGTCGGCACCGAAGCTGCCCACCAACCAGCTCGATACGCCCCACGCCCCCATGATACTAAGCGGCAAAGCGACCGCCAGCGAAAGCAAGCCGTAGATCAGGATCATGCTGAAATACAGCCCAACCACCTGACGGGTACGCGCCCCGATAGCTTTCATTACACCAATTTGGTCGGTTTGGGCCGAGATGATCGAGTTAATAGTGTTATATACCAACAATAAGCCCAGCACCAGCGAGATCATCGCTAGCACGCCGAGCAGGAAAAACAGCCCGTCCATTTGATCTTGAAAGAAATGCTTGTTGGGGTTGGTGATGAAGCGTCCCGAGTCTTTCCCCATGCGCTCTAATTCGCGATCGAATTGGTCAGCAATCTGAGTGACGTAATCCTCATCCCAGTGATCGGCTTTTACTAAGATGCGTCCGAAATCGCGGTTGCCAACGATGTATTCGTAATATTCCTGGTTGACATAGAATTGAGCTGAACCGCCGAAGGAGGCTGGCTGGCTAAGCTGGTCGTATAGTTCACCAACAATTTCGGTTTGAAATTCGCGATTGTTGGTGCGTAGATAAACCGTCGTTCCCATGGGGATGCCGTGGAAGGCAGCATCGTTCCCGGCCACCGCTTTGCGATCGTAGGGCCATACACCTTTGATCAACTCCAATCGGTTCATGCCCTGGTTTTCGTAATCGGCGCGGGCAGTTAATCCACCCTGCCGCCACTCTTCCGATGGATTCAATCGCCATTCGATGGTAGTGCTGTTGTAGGCTTCGATATCTGCAATTCCATCTAACCGGCTCAGGCGGAACAACTCATCTTCGTCAATTTCAGGAAAGATGAAGAAGTTGATCATCGCCGGATTTTGGCTGGTCCAAATCTCCTGCATACCCGGCACAACCAGGTTGCGCGTGCCGAGGATCATGCCGATGGCTGCAGCGCTGATGCCAATGATCAACATGACTTGCAACGTGCGCGTCTTGTTCGCCCAAATATCACGAATGACTTTGTACTTAAGTACACCCATCTGATTAGTATCCTGTCCAATTTGCGCCACCCACGAATTCGTCGCGGGTGATACGCCCATCAATAATCTCGACCACGCGTGGCACACGACGCGCCAGCTCTTTATCGTGGGTTACCATGACCATCGTTTTACCGCTTTCCACCAGGCGCGTGAACAGATCGAAAATATCCTGCGCAGTGCGCGTATCCAGGTTGCCGGTGGGCTCATCAGCTACGATCAGCTCCGGGTCATTGGCCAGGGCGCGGGCAATGGCAGCGCGCTGCTGCTGCCCGCCGGAGACCATTCCTGGCAGTTTGTCCGCCTGATCGGCGAGGCCAACGGTTTCGAGCAGGTGCATAGCTCGTTCGCGGCGTTCACGCGGCGAATACTTCCGAGCAAAATCCATCGGCAACATTACATTCTGCATCAGGCTGAGCGCGGGAAGCATCTGGAAGAATTGAAAAATGATGCCAACGTGCTGGCCGCGCCAGGCAGCGAGCTGATTTTCGCTCATACGGTGCACTTCCCGTCCGGTGACGATCACCTCGCCGCGCGTCGGGCGGTCAATACCGGTGATCATGTTCAATAATGTGGATTTGCCGTTGCCCGATGGACCGACAATGGAAACGAACTCGCCTGCGCGTACGTCGAAGGAGATGCCCTTCAAAACGGTGATCTCGCCGTTGCCTACTGGAAATGTCTTCACTACCTCTCTAACTTGCACCAGAGGATCGCTGCCATTAGATTTATGGATTGGATTGCTCATCTCTGTCACTCTCCTGAATCGCGGAGATTTGCTTTGCCTGCATTGCAGGCAAGGTCTTATTCATGTTGCGCTGACCAAATCAACGAAAGGCGCGGCTTGTAATCTTCTGCGTCGTACCAGGCGCTGACATCCACGTATTTGGCGCCAGCCGTAATCTCATTAAGGTCAACATCGGTCCACATTTTGTTTTGTACAAAAGCAGCCATGCGGCCAAAACGTCCATCGCGCAGCAGGCGCGCCGCGATCAAGGCGAAGTTGGCTGCACCCAGCAGGTCTTGTCCGTCTGGGGCGCCGGTGCGCAGCAAATACGTGAGCGATTGTAAGAATACTTCCTCGCCAGTGATGTGTGCCAACAATTGGGCGGCGACCATGCCGCTGCCCACCAGTCGTTCGCCAGCCAACACGCTGGCTACTGCGTTGCGCGCGCCGCGCCGCGGTTTATCGCCGCCTTCCAGACCTTGCGCCGGAGATAATTGCAAGGCGCTTTCGGCGGCAATCAGATGGGCGTATTTATCGCGTTTTTCTGGTGTGGGTTGAGCGCCATTACACACCAGTAATACTGCGTAATTGGCAGGCGTCTGTCGTTTGTCGAGTTGCAGCACATACGCCAATAAGTCTGGGTCGTAGGGCGCTTCGGGGATGAGTACGCGATCCACTCCCGCCAGAAAGGCCATCAATAGAGTGGAATAGCCCGATTTAGCGGCGAAGGTCTCAACGACAACGATCTGTTCGCGCGAACCCGCCAGGGCGCGCAGTTCATGAATGAAAGCCACACCGCGCGCCAGACCGGTGCTGAAGCCCAGGGTGTAGTCCGTACCCAAGATGTTGTTGTGGATCGTTTTGGGTATGGCGATGATCGGCGCGCCGCGTTGGCTCAGATAGGCAGCATATTGGAGTGTGTCGTCATCGCCAATCACGATCAGCGCGCGATAATTCAGGCGCTCGATCACCTGTAAAATGTGATCGGTGAGATCGAGTGTCTCTTCGTGCGGTTTGCGCAGAAATTCAGGTGCCAGGTTGGCGGGAAAATGGCGCGGATCAATGCGCGAGGAGTGGAGAAATGAACCAGGTGTGCGATCAATGGGGCGCACCATATTCTTGGTCAGCTCGATAAAGTGATCGCTGTAAGTGGTGGGATCAGCCGGGTTGTATTCGATCAACCCATCCCAACCTTTGCGCACGCCGATCGGCTCGAAGCCTAGTTCGATGGTTTGATACACCAGGCTTTTCAGACACATATTCAGGCCAGGCACGTCGCCGCCGCCGGTGAGAATGCCAACGCGTTTGGAGGTGGTCATGGGAACTCCTTTATGGGTTCAATGAATATATACGCAGAAGAATCATATAAGTTTAGCATGAATTCTAGATATGAGGTCATTAATGTTAGGGGAATTCAGGATTGCTAGCCGCCGTTCTGCAGAAACCAGCGGCGGTAAAGGGATACAAGCATGAGCAAGCTGAACTGCCACAAGGTGATGACCACGGCGCTGAATTGATCGAAGTAAAAGACGAGCAGGTTCACCGTGGTGAGCGACATCACCAGGCTCAGCGTGGCCAGGCGCGTCCCGCCGATCTCATTGCGGCGGGCAAGCAGAAGCGCCGCTCCTACCATCAGCAGACTGAAACCGCCCTCCAGAGCCAGGCGAATAATTGCCCATTGCAGGGCGCGCGGCGTTTGAATTAACCCGCTTTCGATGGTGCGCAATAACAGTTCGGACAGGGCGCGATCAAGGTGCGCCTGGCGATAAAGCCATAAGAGGCGCGTCAGCCTGGCGCCGCCGGAAATAGCCAGACAGCCTGTTAAGAAGAGACGAAACCGTGGTTGGGTGAGCCAACGTTCGCTGATGATTTGCCCCAGGGATTCTAGAGATCGGCGGGCTTTCTCCAGGCGAGTGGGCGGACGGGTGGATAGACGCAACGCTTCGCTATCTAAAAATTCTGTCAACTCGCGCGCCAATAGCCCCAGGTTGGAATCGGGAGCGCGGGCAATGACTTCTTGCAATTGGCGCAGCATCTGAGCTTTTTCATTGGGCTGTAGATCGTGATCGAGTACTTCGCTCAGGTCGTGGATCACCTGGTAAAGAAGCTGGCGCGGGGTTTGTTGAGCAGGCTTGCGTAAGTAAAGATATAACAAAGCAATTAAGAGGAAGAAGGCATAGATAATGGGCGCAGCGGGGGGGTAGAAATAATCGTTGTTTTGGGTGATGAATTTACCCACTTCATCAATGAATAGACCAACACCGACGCCGTTTAGAATAGCGCTGATGGTATAGATCCATGCGTTCGCCAGTATCAATGGTAACAAGCCGCTGATAAAGAGTAACAACCCACCCCACAGCACATGAGCGATG
>DYGV01000030.1:0-4463 GCA_020724505.1 Anaerolinea thermophila | reverse complement strand
ATGTGCAAGGTGGAGTTGCCTAATTGCGGATAGCCTGTCAGTTCCAGGAACAGCCGGGTGAGGATGACGCTGGCGGCAAAAGATACCAGGCTGATCAATAAATAACGTTCAGCCCCCAAGCGCTTAACCAGCGAGCGGTCGGAGAATCGAATGTCATCCATCGGCCAGTCTCCGAAGATTTGTTTGAGTTTAGGCGCATCCGGCAGGTTTATCAATTGCCCCAGTTGTTGAACTGAGCGTTTGGCGGAATGCTCACAATGGAACCGGCGAATGCCAGATCGCCCTGAACAAGGGAGCAGCCCAACGGTCAAGGTTCGGCTGCTCTTCAAGACGAAAGAATGAAAGGCGAAGGCTATCAAGCCGCGCCCGGAAATGGTTCAGCCGCGGCGTGAATCAGCAGGGCATCTGGAATGGTGGGTATGGACAGGTTTTATATAAGCAAACGCCATTGCCCCAGAACTCCTGGCATTCGCCTGGCATTGGCTTCTTATGCGGCGTTGGCTTTGGGGTGGGCGGGACCGGCGGGAAAGGTGTGGGCGGGATTGGCTGCGGTGGCAACGGACGGTCGGGAGCGAAGATTTGCGCGCCCGCCAGCACATTGCAGGGATCCATGCCGATGACCAGTTTGTTGGCTTCGTAGATGCGGATCATATCATCTGGGTTGGCGTCATTTCCATACGCCTTGCGCGCCAGGGAGGCAAGCGTATCGCCAGGCTGAGAGATCAGGATCAGCGCCCCGGCTTTGAGATCGGTTTTTAGTTTCATGGTGGTCTCCTGAGTGGCTTGTTGTGTTTACGGGACAGTTTTGATCATTTTAGCAATCTACATGTAAGATTGCAATACGTCAAAGGTATGAATTGTTCGTTGAACAAGGTTTGAGTGATCATCCCCATCTGATGCTCAATCCTGCCAGCAGGCTGATCAACAGCACCAGCAAAAATGTATAGATTGCCAATTTGCGCATCACCTCCCCTTCTTTGCCTGCCATCCCGGCGGTGCTGGCGCCCACCACCACTTTAGCAGGTGCGGCAACGGAGGCTAACGCTGCGCCGGCAGTCTGAGCCGCCAGGATGAGCGGCGCGGGAAGCTCTAACAGACGAGCGGTTTGCAATTGAAGCGCCCCGAAAACCACGTTGGAGTTGGTGTTGCTTCCAGTCATAAAGGCGCCGATCGCCCCAATCCACGGCGAGAACCAGGGGAACCATGCGCCAGTTCCCTGTGCCAGCCCGCGAGCCAGTAATTCAGTCATGCCGACATGTTCCATGATAAGCGCCATGGCTATCATGGAAAGGATGCTGACGCTGGAGGGCATCACGCGCTGTAATGTGCCATGCAGAATACGACGCCCAGCACCTGGCTGATACAGACCCGCGCGGCGATACACCAGGAATGCCAGGGCGGAGGCGTAAAAGAGCAGTGAGCCGGCGTGACCGAGGAGGTTGATTTTCCGACCGGCACCGGCGGGGGTGATAAAGCCGTGGGCGCTGATAATTTCGGGGAACTGCACCTGGATCACTACCTGTCCAAAAAGCGACTTCACCACTGGGATAAGCTGCACAGTCAGTGTGAGGGCGATAAGAATAAAATATGCAGAAAGGGCGACGAAAAGGCTGGAATTTGCGGGGTGAGAGTGAGCTGGGTTTGCGAAAGATTGAACAGTCGAATGATTCGTTCGGCGAGCAAACCAGCGGGTGAGCAGCGGGGTGACCAGCAAACCAGCCATCCCAGCCAGGAATGCGCCGATGTTCCATGCCCCTGCCACAACAATGGCAAATTGCACTACGGCCATTATCACCCCCCATATTAGCGCTGGCAAGAATAGTCGCCGTACTTCACTCCAACCGCCCAATGTGTGAGCGATCATAACCCCGATGATGGGGCAAGAAACGCCCAGGAAAAGGGCTGAAGGCGCGGCCAGCGCTTCGGTTGGTTGTCCGGTGGCGGCGAGCAGCGCCTGGAATGAAGAGCCCATTGAGCCAAAAGTCACCGCCCAACCGTGTCCGAGCGAGGGGACGATCACCGCTGCCAAAGGAGAAAGACCCAGTCCAACCAATAATGGCGAGGTGACCGCAACCGGTACGCCAAAGCCGCCTACGCCTTGCAGAAAGGATGCGAACACCCAACCGATAATCATGGCTTGTAAGCCGCGATCGGATGTCAGTCGCGGCAGGGCTTGACCGATGATGCGAATGGCGCCAGCTTCGTCTGCGACGCGATAGAGCAAGAAGGCAGCCCAGATGATCAGCAATACATCCAGGCTAAAAAGCAGAGCTTTCATGTGCGCATAGGCGAGAAGTTGCGGTGTGGCGCCGAAAAAAAGAATCGCGATGAGCAGGCCGCACAAATAACCGGCGGCGCCGGCGCGCGCCGCGCTCCAACGCAAGCCTACCATCAGGATCAGGATAAGAAGAACGGGGGAAAGGGCTAGAATGAAATGGAGCATGTTCTTGTCGAAGTGTGAAGTTGTGTAGTGGCTGCGATTCTAACCCAAGAGCGGTATAAATGGGAAAAATATACGGCTGAATCAAAATCTACTGAAAGGATATATTTTGAAATTTGGATTGCGGATAACAAGTTCTATTGAAAAATGTGACATATGTCACCCATTGGATGTGACATTTGACATGTGTTATTGTGCCTGGCTTCCTGTATATTCATAGTCAAACAGGATAGTTGAATAATCCTGACTATCAATGGTGGGCTTCGATAAAGACAAACCCAATGTGAATTGGGGACGTAAAGCCCGGGGCCTTAATCGGTAGATTGCGTAAGCATTTTGATTAAGGCGGCCTGGTTGCCGAAAAGCCTCCTCTGGCTTGTATCTCAGAGAGGGGCGTTTGTTTTTTAACGACGGGGGCAGCGCAACAACAAGGCTAACCAAGAAAGGCAACTTTGCGCTGTCATTTTTGACGGTTCAAAAGCTGGAGGGTAAATAAATGTCCAAAATACGTCTTTTCCTGAAACCGATCTTCTTTGTTATGCTCGTGTGTCTGTTCCTCTTCTTGCCCATCCAGTCCATGCGCCTCTCGGCGCAGACGACGAGCGATTGGGGAGACTGGGGGTATGCTGTGCCATTGCACGTTCAGAACAACGCCGCCGTTTCATTGCCGCAGGATTACACCCTGAATTTGCAACTTGACACAGCCTCGCTGATCAGTCAGGGGCATTTGCGCAACGACTGCGCAGACCTGCGTATCTCTTATGATCCAGGTGGGTCGGATGTTGAGCTTGATCGAGTGGTGCAGAATTGCAACACTGCAAATACGGTTGTGCTCTTCCGTTCACAGGCGTCTATCCCCGCTGCCGGCCTGGATACCCATTATTGGTTGCATTATGGCAACCCAACTGGCGATGCGCCGCCCGCTGACGCCCGTAATGTGTATGCCTTCTATGACGACTTTCAGGATGGCGACGCGGCTGGCTGGATTGCTGCAGACGGCGTGTGGAGCGTAGTCGCAGAAGGTGCAAATTGGTTCTATCGTTATACAGGCGGCGGCACGAACTGGGCAATCTCTTATGTCCCACAACCAGGGCTGGCTGACCTGGAGCTGCTCTCCAGGGTACGCGCCAGCGCCAACACCAACTGGATCGGCCTGGCGTTTCGCGTTCAAGACGCGGCCAACTTCATGACCTTCTATCAGAGCAAGGATGTGCAGCAGTTTAAGTTGGCACGCATCGTTAGCGACAACCATACGATCTTGCAATTTCCGGCCTTCACCATGCCGGCTGACCAGTGGCACTGGTTACGCCTGCAGGCGCAAGGCAGCGCATTGCGAGCTCGCATCTGGCGCGACGGCGACCCAGAGCCGGGCGCATGGTTGATCAATGCCACCGATGTGACCTATCAATCCGCTTCTGGCCTGGGTCTGACGTTGTATCAACACGTCACCAACGCCGATTGGGACGAAATTCAGGCGCGCAAGCTGGTCACGCCAGAGCCAACTGTCCTTCCACAATGGGGCAGCCTGATCTGGTGGGATAACGCTTACGGCTATCGCGCCGCGCTTACAGTCACGAACAGCTCCAGCGCAGATGCTTTGCCGGCGCGCTACTCTGTCCGCCTGACGTTGGACACTGCTGCCCTGGTGAGCAACGGCCAGATGCGCGCGGATTGCGCCGATTTACGCATTGTATCAGCTTCTGGCCCTGCGCCGTTGGAGATAGATCGCCTGGTGGAGGGCTGCAACACCAGCCAGACGACGATCTGGTTCGCTTTACAACGACCTATCCCCGCCAGCGGACAGGATGAAACTTATCACCTTTATTATGGCAACCCCGCTGCAACGAACCCACCGGCTAATGGCATGAACGTTTTTCTGTTTTACGAGGATTTTGAGCAAGGCGCTGTCCATTGGACAAGCGCCGGTGGGTTGGATCCAGCTAATACAGGGACCATGGGCACTTCGATTATCTCGAACGAGGAGTTCGTTTCGCCCGCGAATAGTCAGAAGTTCCCGGTCAAG
>DYGV01000029.1:12836-32714 GCA_020724505.1 Anaerolinea thermophila | reverse complement strand
TTTTGCACCCCCCAAAACGACACCTCCCGAATATTAAATTCGGGAGGTGTCATGTTTCATCATTAATCCGGATGAGTTCTCTCGCCTCAATGGGTCACCCTATTGCTATTGGATCAGTACGGATGTGATAAGGAAGATAGCAAGATATCCTTCACTAGAGAAAAATTACGGGACGATTCGGGTTGGGTTGCAGACTGGCGATGATTGGAGATTCCTCCGCCTGGCTTGGGAGGTTCCTCAGAGCTTAATTGGGCCATCATTTGTCAGAAAAGGAAACCTTCAAAATTATAACGATGAATGCAATACCCAATTTGCTAAACGCAAAGAATGGGCTTTCTATTCAAAAACCGAGTCGGCTCTACCATGGTTTTCTCCTATAACTATGCTTGTAAATTATAAGAAAAACGGATATGAGTTAAAAAATTTTAATGATAGCGCCGGATATCCTCGATCAGTGTTCAGAAGCCCAGAATTTTATTTTTCCGCCGGTTTCAGCTATATGTTACGTTCCACTCGTTTGGTCCCATACATCATTCCATCTGGCGTAATACCGACTGCTGGAAGAGCCCAAGTCTATCCTTGTGAAAAAAATGAATATTTTCTACTTGGTTACTGCGCATCCATGGTTGCAAGCGCGATAGCCAGATTTAGCGGAGAAAATTTTGGTCAGCCAAAATTTCAAGCCAGTATTGTGCAGAACCTCCCTGTGCCTGAATTGAGTCAGGAATTAGTTAAACAATTAACTAAATATATTGAGGAGGAATATCATTCTAGAAGATCAATTGCCCAGCAATATGAGCCCTATCAAGAGTTCACACTTCCAGGTTTTCTGATAAATCAACCCGGTTTGAATACCGATTGGAGCCGCTATTCTTTGTTGGGGTGGGAATTGGAATTGGAAATAGCAAAGTCAATGGGTTTGTCGGAGGCTGATTTGAATGAGTTGGCAAGAGATATTCGAGAATCGCTTGAAATGCAATATGGTCAGGATGATGAGACCGATGTGTGCCTCCACATTGGTGAGGAAGAATTAGCCACAGTCACATATATTGAAAACAATCCAAGAACTCAACATGAAGAGTTGGTTTCTTACCTGCTCGGTTTGGCATTCGGAAGGTGGGATATTCGGATTGCATTGGATAAGTCATTGATTCCCAATCTACCCGATGCTTTTCGTCCGATGCCAGTATCACCTCCTGCCTCTCTATTATCGCCCGATGGATCATTTGCCACTAGCGGGAATATTGTAAGTAAACATTGGCTACATCTACGAAAAACAACGGAATTATTACCCGTCGTTGTTGATGGTTATGTCATCGATGAACAAGGCAACAAATATCCCTCCAAAATTGCTGATCAAGATTACCCTCTAAGAGTTTCATGGGATGGAATCCTGGTAGATGATCCAAGTTCAAAAGAAGATATTGTTAGCCGAGTGTTGGAGGCTCTTTCCATCATATTCAAGGACAGAGCGGAAGAAATAGAACAAGAAATTCTCAGTGCTTTACAGAGTAATAGTCTAAGAGATTATTTTCACAATATCAATAATGGCGGCTTCTGGACTGACCACCTCAAACGGTATTCGATGAATCGCCGTCAGGCGCCGATCTACTGGCAACTATCCACCCCCTCCTGTTCTTACAGTCTCTGGCTGTACTACCACCGCTTGAGCGATCAGACCCTGTTCACCTGCGTCAACGATTTCGTCGATCCCAGGCTCCAGCAGGTCGCCGAAGAGATCGCCCGCCTGCGCCAGCGGCGCAACCGCACCCCCGCCGAAGAGAAAGAACTGGAACGCCTGATGGCTTTCGAGGGCGAACTGAAGGATTTCCGCGCCGAGCTACTGCGCGTGGCAGCTTTCTGGAAGCCCAACCTGAACGACGGCGTGCAGATCACCGCCGCCCCCTTGTGGAAGCTCTTCCAGCACAAGCCCTGGCAGAAGAAGCTCAAAGAAACCTGGGAGAAGCTCGAACGCGGCGATTACGACTGGGCGCACCTGGCTTACAGCATCTGGCCCGAGCGCGTGCGCGAGAAGTGCAAGACCGATAAGTCGCTGGCGATCGCGCATGGGTTAGAAGAATTATACTTGGAGCCAGAGGAACCCTTTAGAAGAAAAGGAAAACCGAAGAAGAAGCCCTCTGATGATGAAGAAGATTGGTTCGATGAGGCGTGATGGCAAATTAAGTCCTTTTGCAAATTGCTGATATTTCTCATTGACATTTATCAGAAATGCAATATAATAATAATATACGTGAATATTTCACAAAAATAAGCAGTATTTTGCAAAAGGATAACCCCATGTTAATTGAATTCACAGTTGGGAACTTCCGCTCCTTCAAGGAGCGCGTTACGCTCAGTATGGTCGCTGCCAAACTAAAATCCCTAGACCCTCAATTAGATTCCAACAACACCTATAAAGTAGACGCTGATTTAACTTTACTAACCAGCGCAGCGATTTATGGCGCCAATGCCAGCGGAAAAAGCAATTTGATCAAGGCGCTCAGGTTTATGCGTCGTTTTGTTCTCACCTCGTCCAAAGAATCTCAAGCGGACGAACCTATCCCTACGATTCCCTATCAATTAGATGAAAAAACAGAGCGCGCTCCTTCCTTTTTTGAGATTGTCTTTTATCTGGAAGGTGTTCCATACCGTTATGGATTTGAGGTGACTACGGAGAAAGTAGAAACGGAATGGCTTTTTTATTCTCCGAACAAAAAAGAAGCCAAATTATTCATCCGCGAAGGCAGTGACATTTTAATTTCACGCGCCATAAGGGGGGGACAGGCCATTAAATCTCTAACTCGTCCGAATGCTCTCTTCCTTTCCGTTGCAGCTCAGTTAAACAATGAAATTGCGAAAAGGGTTTTGGGGTGGTTCCGGTCGATTAACGTGATTTCTGGTTTAGATGATAGAGAGTATGGCGGATTCACTGCGCGGATGTTCACGGAGGACGAATCTTATCGAACAGGTATTGTTGAGCTTATTCAGGAATCTGACGTTGGAATTAATGATATTGTGGTTGAAAAAACCAAAATTCATGAAGCAGGCGTATTCCCAAAGGATATGCCACAAGAATTAAGAAATTTTTTACTCAAACAAATGAAGGAAGAAAGTGAATTAATAACCTTCAGGTCTCTTCATAGGAAGTATTGTGATGAGGGAGTTGTCAATCAAGTCTCCTTTGACATTAATGAAGAATCTGAGGGAACTCAAAAACTGTTCTTTTTATCGGGGCCGGTGATTGACACCCTCCGTGAAGGGAAAGTTTTGGTAATTGATGAAATCGAGGCGCGTTTGCATACCTTGCTGACCCGCAAGCTAATCGGTCTTTTCAATTCAAAGGAAACCAATCCCAAAAACGCGCAGCTAATCTTTGCGACGCATGATACCAATTTGTTATCCAACAAACTATTCCGGCGGGATCAAATCTGGTTTGTCGAAAAAGATGGGGAAGGCGCCAGTCACCTTTATTCCTTAGCGGAGTTGAAGGTTCGCAATGATGCTTCTTTTGAGAGTGATTATTTGCAGGGAAAATATGGAGCAATTCCAATTCTTGGTGAAATGCGACATACATTAATTGAAGTAGGCCAGGAAGATGGTTGCGAAACAGAATAAATCACAATTTCTCCCTCGCAAAAGACCCTACATGCAGAGGCAACTGGATCAGGTTGAAACTCGTCAAAGATTCCTGATCGTCTGCGAAGGAAAGAAAACCGAACCCAAATATTTTGAACGCTTCCGGGTTCCAGGTTTGGTTGTCCGGATCGAGGGGATTGGAATGAATACGCTTCGACTGGTTGATGAAGCTATGAAAACTCGCAATGATGGTGAATACGACCAGGTTTGGTGTGTATTCGACAAGGATGATTTTCCGATTGATCACTTCGAGAATGCCATTAAACGAGCTATTGATAATGGTATGCATGTCGCATACTCAAATCAAGCATTTGAGCTGTGGTATGTGTTGCACTTCGAATACTTGAATTCCGCAATCGATCGAAGGGCATACATGGAGAAATTATCCTTTCATTTGGGGTTTGAATATAAAAAGAACGATCCCAACATTTATGAAGTCTTAAAATGCAAAATCGAAACAGCAATTAGAAATGCTGAACGTTTGATGCAAGAGTATCAACCTCCTCATCCTGGAATAGATGATCCCTCAACAACAGTCTACCAGTTAGTCAAAGCCCTACAAGAACAAGCCAAGCCATTATCCCGAACGCTTAAGGGGGAAATATTTTGACCAAGATCGAAACATTTATCCAACAAGAAATATTCTTAGCAGCCCAAGCGGTCAAATCAATGGATGGGGGCGCAAATGGCTTCCATGATGAGGCACAATAAAAACGACCCCCGAGGGGGTCAGTTTCGAAGGCGTTCGCCTTCCACCTCCAGGACACTGGATTGGATATACTATATAAGATAATTCCAAACTTGTCAATGGCCTTCGATGAAGATTAAAGAATTTATTCAAACCCAGATCCTTCTCCCCCGCCTCAAGCAGCACGGGGTGCTGGTCGTCTATGATCCGGATCGGCGCTACCATCAGCTATGTTTAGAGTTAGCCTCCGAAAAGCGACGGGTGATTGATGCCTCTGAGAGCAGCATCACCAGCCGGGCGGCAGCCCTAAAGGCTTTAGGTGAATTCGGGCAGCCCAACCCGGCAATCGAAGGCATTTTGATTTATGTGCCGGCGAAAGCGCCCCTGACAGACGAAGAAAAACAACGCGACCCTTTTGCAGTATATGGGGCATGTGGTGCAGTTTTCCCGGCAGGCGATGGCGATGAATACCTCAGCTTGTGCCTGAAGGCGCGCGCCGATCACGCCACCGAAATCCGACGTATCTTCAACGCTGATCCCAACCCCAGTTTTGAGGTGATCGACGCAGTTGGCGGCGGTGCAGGCTGGCCCAACCTACAGGCGCGCCTGGGCGCAGAATCGCCGCGCGACCTGCTTTTTGCACTGCTCACACCCTCGCCAGCGCAGCTCGAAGCGCTCAAGGGAGGCACAGCCGGTCAGGAAGCCTGGGCGGCGGAAGTGCGCGCCCTGTGCCAGAGCGCTCTGGGTTTGAAATTCCTGACCCATTCCAATAGTTGGAGCGCGCTGGGGGATGAGCTATGGCGTTATCTGTTGTTCAGCGAATTCGTCTTCGATCTGCCGGTGGACTTGCCAGCCATACTGGAGAATGTTCCCCACGCCCCTGCCGAAGCGCGCTTGCTGGTAGAAGATTTATGCGATCGGTTGCGCAATGATCACCGTACCCAGGCATTGTATATCGAGCGGGCTGAGACCATCGAGCAAGAGTTGAATTTGCCGGAAGCCTGCCACTCCATCGAGGATCTTGGCGTACGAGACACCTTTCCCTTCGAAGAACGTATCTTTTATGCCCAGGCGGTGGATGCTCTGCAGCGCGACAACGTAGACAAACTGCGCCAGGTGCTCCAACGCCATGCGCAATCCGTATGGGTGGGGCGCGGCGAGAACCAGGCGCAATGGACGCTGCTCCAGGCGGGAGCCAGCCTGGTTCAGGCTTGCGACGATGCCGATCGGCAGCTTGCGGAATACGGGCGGAGTCTGGAATCTCTGGTGGATTTTTATACCGGCAGCCTGCGCGAAGTGGATCGGTTGCAGCGCGAATTCGAAGTAGCGGTAAGCGACGCGCTGGGCCTCGAGGGAGAGGCTGAACCCGTGATTCGCCAGGCGCGCCTGACGTACCGCAAGCTGGCAGATAAGCTGCAGGGATTATTTATCCGCCACCTGGAGAAATCGGGATGGCCGATTCTTGGCAAGCTATCCAATGCCGATGTATTTGATAATGTGGTGGCTCCTAAGTTGACAGAAAGTGGTTGGCGAGTTGCCCTATTCTTAATGGATGCGATGCGTTATGAACTCGGCGTAGAGCTTGCCAAACAGTTGAATGAAGAGGGTCAGGTTGACGTTCAGGTTGCTTGCGCCCAACTCCCCACGGTCACTCAGGTGGGTATGGCATCAATCCTGCCCGGAGCCGGGAAGAATCTGCTATTGCGGCAAAAAGACGGGAAAGCAATCGTCGAGTTGGATGGGCAATCCTTGATCAATGTAACCCAGCGCATGGATGTATTGCGCAAGCGTTATGGTCAGCGTTTCGCCGAAGCCGATTTAGCGAAATTCGTGCGTGAAAAACAAAAGCTGGATTCAACGGTGGAACTCTTAGTCCTGCGCAGCAACGAGATGGATAACGAATTCGAAAACAACCCTGAAGTCGCTCCTGGTTTGATCAGTCGTTCGTTTCAGCGGGTTCGCAACGCCATCCATAAGCTCAGAGAGATGGGTTTTCAGGAAGCGGTTATCCTTACCGATCATGGATTCTTCCTCAACCCTGCCTTCGAACCCGGCGATGTTTGCGTAAAACCCCCGGGGAATTGGGTGAGTGTACATGACCGCATGCTGTTAGGGGATGGCGCTGGCGATGCCAATAACCTGGTGATGTCTTGTGAATCATTGGGGATACCCGGCGATTTCTCCCAAGCCGCGCTTCCGAAGTCAATGGTTGCTTATCGGGCGGGATTATCGTATTTTCACGGCGGCGCCTCGCTCCAGGAAGCCCTGGTGCCGGTCATCTCGGTGCGCATCCGAATGCCGGAAAAGAAAGTGGCAGCCCCATTATCCGTGACGTTGAATTATAAGCGGGGGGTCAAGAAGATCACCACCCGGTTGCCGGTGATCGAGGTGTCGCTCACTGGACAAAGCAGCCTGTTCCCGAGCGAACAAACAATAGAATGTATCCTCGAAGCCCACAGCCCAAAAGGAAAAGTGGTGGGAGAAGCCAAACCCGGCGGACCGGTCAACCCCGCCACCCGCATCCTTCGCCTGAAAGCAGGCGAAACATTGCAAGTTACTTTAAAGATGGATCTGGACTATGAGGGGAAGTTTTCCGTCAAAGCCCTAGACCCCACCACCCTCGCTGCGCTGGGTCCAGCGTTGGAATTAGAAACAGACTACACGGTGTAATTATGGATGAATTAGATCAAAAGCTCACCGAGGTGTTTCCGGGCAAGGTGGTGCGCAAAGACCTACTGCACCGCATCAAAAAGGGTACCAATGTGCCTACTTTTGTGCTCGAGTTTCTTTTGGCGCGCTACTGTGCCAGTGAAGAGGAAGCAGAGATACAAGCCGGCTTAGAAGCGGTGCTTGCTACCCTTCAGGATAATTATGTACGCCCGGATGAAGCCAATGCTGCCCAATCGAAAGTTGCCACGCGAGGAAGACATCGCTTCATTGATAAGGTTCATGTCAATTATGTTGAAAAGGAGAAGCGCCATTGGGCGGCGCTGGAGAATTTCAATTCCCAGAGAGTGGCAATCTCGGAGAAATTTTTTAGAGATAATGAACGGCTCTTGGAAGGCGGCATCTGGGCTGAGGTGACCATCGGCTACAACGAAATCGAGGATGATGATTATACCTTTTATATCGAGGACCTGCGTCCGATCCAATTGAGTCGCTTTGATTTTGATAGCTATGTCGAAGGTCGTAAGCAATTCACTCGCGACGAATGGTTGGATATCATCCTGCGATCGGTGGGGTTGGAACCGGGAATGCTGTCGCAACGGATTAAATTTCATTTTATAGCTCGATTGGTTCCCCTGGTTGAACCGAATTTTAATTTTATCGAATTGGGTCCTCGCGGCACCGGTAAGTCTTACTTCTTTAGCGAATTCTCGCCCTATTCAACCCTGGTTAGCGGAGGACAGGCTACTAAAGCTGTTCTTTTCTACAACAATGCCCGCAAGCGCATCGGCTTGGTGGGTTTTTGGGACACCGTTGCCTTTGACGAAGTAGCGGGGATCAATATCAAAGATGCCGATACCATGCAAATCATGAAGGATTTCATGGCTAATGGACGCTTTTCGCGCGGCGTGGAAGTGATTGCGGATGCCAGTCTGGCGTTCAATGGCAATATGGACTACTCGGTTGAGCAACTGGTCAACTCTTCTCAACATGACCTTTTCATTCCACTACCCAAAGAATTCGACTTGGCAATTATGGATCGTTTTGCATGCTATCTGCCCGGATGGGAGATGCCCAAGACCAGCAGCGAATATCTGACCAATAATTATGGCTTCATCACCGACTACTTGGCTGAAGCTTTTCACTATATGTTTTCCCATACCAACCGCTATGAAGAAGTCACCAAGCGCATCCGCCTCGGACCAAATGTTGAAGGGCGCGACGAGAAGAGCATAAAGAAAATGGTTGGTGCACTCTTAAAAATTCTGCACCCCGATGGTCCACCGAGTGACGCTGAATTTGAGGAATATGTTGCCTATGCAGTCGAAGCTCGCCGGCGAGTCAAAGAACAAATGAACAAGCGTAAACCGGATGAGGAATTTGCCCGTATCAACCTCTCATATTACACGGCTGACGGGAAAGAAGTTGTGGTGTATTGCCCGGAGTCACGCAATGCCTTGGCTACCCAGCACCCGTCACGGCGATCGTTGAATGGCTGGCAAACCACAGAGCCGATGGTTGCTACAAAGAAAAAGCCGATGACAACCGTAATACCCGCTCAAGAGACGCTATCGCCCCTACAAACAACGACTCCCGCCGTTGTTATAGAGCCAAATTCAGATCTTAAGGAAAAGCACTTCACCATTTTCTACGGCGACACAGGATACAGCTACGAGAACATTATCGGTCCGTATTTGCAGGGCGCGAAAGCTATTGAAGTTGAAGACCCATATATACGGTTGCCACACCAGATTCAAAACTTCGTCCGGCTTTGTGAGACGGTTGTCAAACTGTCTAATATAAAACGCATCGAACTGGTTACTGGCTACGACGATGAAAACCAGAAACGAGAGATCGAACAAAAATTGAGCGATCTGAGGCAAAGCCTGCTGGAAATGGATATCGTCTTCGAATATGACTTCAACCCGAACCTGCATGACCGTGAAATTCGAATTGACACTGGTTGGGTGATCAAGATTGGACGGGGGCTGGACTTTTATCAGAAGCCATTGAGTTGGTACGAGTTGGGAACGAATGATTTGACGTTGAGGAAGTGTTTGGAGACGAAGGTGGATATATTTCGAGTAGAAAACGGGCAGTGAGCGATGCTGCAGATATTCGTCAGGAAACGAGTTTGGAGTGGGAATTAGACATGTCTGTGGGTCGAGATGAGCATGCAGAACCAAACTGGACAGTCGCGAATGGTGGTGAACCAGAATCGGTGGTTAATGGGCTAAGGGGGCAGGCGCTTGTTGAATACCTGCACTATGGCTTTCTCAAAGTTCCTTGACAAATAAACAAAACGGTCCTCTTGGGTAAAATTGGATGCGCTGACAACCAAAATACCAAGGAGGACCACATGGAGTATAACACACTTCAGCCCTGGCAGGAGATCAACGAGAACGGTGTTATCTACGATGCAACCAGTTTGTACGCCTACTTTCAAAGGATTAGCGACCCGCGCAAGGCACGTGGAAAGCGCTATCCCCTGACGACCCTGTTGGTACTCATCTTTTTGGCCAAATTGTGTGGGCAGGACACGCTGGTCGAGATCGCCGATTGGGCTAGGAACCATGCTGAAGCGTTGGTCGGACACTTGAAATCGAAACGAACCCGGATGCCGCACCACAACACCATTCGCCGGGTGTTTCAGAACATCTTGGACGAAGCCGAATTCGACCGGCTCATGCGGGATTATCAGCAGCAACGGGTCAAGGGTGGACAGCAGCTGGCCATGGATGGCAAGACCTTGCGAGGCACCCGGATCGCCGATGAAGAACCAGCCGCTCACGTGTTGAGCGTGTACGATGTTCATGAACGGTGCGTGATGGCTCAAGCCACCGTGGAGCAGAAGGAGAAAGAGATCGTGGCAGCCCCAAGGGCTCTGGATCAGGTGGCGATCGCAGGAAAAATCATCACTGGGGACGCCATGCATGCCCAACGTGCGCTTTCTGCGCAGATTATTGAACGAGGCGGTGACTATCTGTGGGTGGTGAAGGAAAACCAGGGACGCCTGTATCAGGATCTGGAGCGCTTGTTTGCCCCCGACAAGCCCCAACCAGGCTTTGGGAAGATCCCCACCGACTTTCTGCAGGCAGAAACCGTCAACAAGGGACATGGTCGCATTGAGAAACGTCAGATCCAAACCAGCGCCATGCTCAACGACTATCTCGATTGGCCCGGTCTGGGACAAGTCTATCGGCTGGAGCGCCATTTCACCTGGATGCGCCAGGGGAAAGTGATCAAAACCAGCCAGGAGGTGGAGTACGGCATCACCAGCCTGGCCCGAGAAAAGGCCTCGCCCAAGCAGGTGTTGCAAGTCAGACGGAAGCATTGGCTGATCGAAACGGGCTTGCATTATCGCCGGGATGTGACCTTTCGGGAAGATGCCACCCGCATGACGAAAGGCGCTGCAGGACGAATTCTGGCGACCATCCATAACGTTGTCCTGGCATTGATCAAGCAGGCAGGATTTCGCAATGCCGCCCAGGCTCGAAGATGGTTTGATGGACACCTTGACCAGGCTTTCGCCCTCCTTATCTCGGGTTATTCGCAACTTTGAGAAAGCCATGCCCGAACTACATACGACGGTGGAAATATAAGCGCACCTCTGCTATAATACCCTGCGCAAACTGGAGAGGTGCCAGAGTAGCCGAATGGGGCGGTCTCGAAAACCGTTGTGGAGCTTGCCTCCACCGTGGGTTCGAATCCCACCCTCTCCGCTGAGCGTATTTTCTGTTACCCTGGTTTACATCAGGTGTGTTTGGGGTTTGTATCAGGGGGAATGAACCAGTAACAAGATATTAAAGACATGTTGTGTATACTGTGGTGAAAAGTATTCACAGGATTTGCGTTCAATGCAAGAGGGGAATAGGGCATGCTTGGGCTGAATTATTATAATATTGGGGACAGCCTCGTCTGGCGACACCCCCAAAAAACCGATCTAGAGAAAGCTGCCAAGCGATGGCGGCAGGATAAAGCGGTCGTGGAAGCTTCTCGGAAAACCGCTATCTTGTCTGTCCATGAGACGCGTATGCAGCTCCTGACCTTGCTGAGAGCCATGTGGTGTGCTGAGTCGATCAGCATATCCGGGTCCCAATCCCGGGTACGAAAGTGACCCGCACGATCTTTAGAGCCCAAGATATTCGCCACGTTCGTTGTACTTACGTCGTGCGAGACCAAATGCGCAAGGAACATCTCATTTACAGTAGAGGATATCCATCTCTTGGAGGAACCATATGAAAGAAACTTCCGACAGTATATTCTCTCTAAGCTCTCGTTTGATCCAAGATTATTCTAATTACGTTCAAAGCTTCCTGACCATTCAAGACGAAATGATCCGCTCCTTTCTTGAAGAAGAGTTGATCAGAAAAGGACGTCTTTGGCCAGAAGCATTACTCCAACTCAATCCTGCTTACGAACAAGCTGCCAATGTTTCTGAGCTTTGTGCTCAAGGTAAGCTTCACCCACTAATTGAGCAAATTTTCTTTGATGATCGTAAGGCTCAGCCTATACGCCTTTATCGTCATCAGCAAGAGGCAATCGAACGCGCAATTCGACAAGAGCCCTTCATCGTAACCAGCGGTACTGGCTCGGGTAAGACCCTAGCCTACTTTATTCCGATTTTCGATGAAATACTTCGCCATAGTCCAGAGCAAAGCAGGGTTCAGGCAATTATTGTCTACCCAATGAATGCACTGGTTAATTCGCAGTACGATGCTTTGGAGAGATGGGCAGTAAGTTATCGGCAGCGCACAGGTCAAGAAATCCCGGTGCGCTTCAAAAAATACACTGGTCAAGAGAGAGCTGATAGATACGAAATTCAGAGCCATCCTCCGCATATCCTTTTGACCAATTACGTCATGCTGGAGTTAATGCTCGTTCGACCAGATGAACGAAATTTTGTTGATCGGACAACCACCGGCTTACAATACCTCGTGCTTGACGAACTTCACACTTACCGTGGGCGGCAAGGTGCGGATGTTGCCCTGCTTATACGCCGGTTAAGAGAGCGCTCCGGAAACCAAAATCTGCTTTGCATCGGTACCAGTGCTACGATGGTCTCAGGAAAAGAAATGGGACCTCAGGAACGGCGCCAGGCAGTCGCCGAGTTTGGGAGCAAGATTTTTGGCGTCCTTATAAAACCCGATAACGTGATCGAGGAGCGCCTCCAGCGCATCACTGGTAGAAGCACATCCCCCAATCTCGAGGAATTAATCGAAGCCATCAAATCGCCCTCTCCAACTACAACAGAAGAGTTATTAGCCAATCCTCTAACTGCATGGATCGAACAGACCTTCGGTCTTTACGAAGAACCTGGGGGAAACCTTCGCCGTCGCACCCCAATCAGCGTGCAGTGCGGAGCGCATCAACTGTCTATTTTCACGGGTCTGGACTCGAGTGTATGTGAGAGCAAACTACGGGAGTTCTTCCTTCTGGGTACACAACTCAAACTCCCGGATGGTAAACCGGTATTCGCATTCAAACTTCACCACTTTATTGCTCAAGGTAGGGCGGTATATGCCACTTTGGAAAAGCCATCTGAACGTTATCTGACAATCGAAGAGCAATTCTATGCACCCGAAGATGGGCATGGACAACGCATTCTTTATCCACTCGTTTTCTGCCGAGTATGCGGTCAGGAGTATTACGCTGTTCTATGGGACCGCCAGATTGGTTTTCTCTCACCTTGGGAATTTGAAACAGAAGCTCTGGCAGAAGGTGAAGTTGTCCCCGGCTACCTGATGTTGGCGGATGGAGAAGCTCAAGACGATTGGAGTAATGAACACATTCCACCAGAGTGGTGGGAGACGCCCACCCGGATCAAACGAAATATGCGCCCGCATGTCCCCCAACGTATCGCAGTCTTGCCAGATGGTAGCGTTCATCGCGAAGATGAAACTGGAACAGGATTGCACGCCTGGTTTCAGCCCAAGCCATTCATGTTGTGCCAGAATTGTGGTGAATTCTACACGCTGCGGGACAAGAACGATTTTCGTAAATTGACCCGCTTATCCAGTGAGGGGCGAAGTACAACCACCACCTTGCTCTCAGTTTCTGCTCTCCTCAATGCACGGGAAGCAGGTATTGTGGATGCTGCTCAAAAATTGATGAGCTTCACCGATAATCGTCAGGATGCTTCTCTGCAAGCCGGTCATTTCAACGATTTCGTTCAGGTATCTTTCTTGCGGGCAGCCATCTATGCAGCATTGGAAAGTCATGGAGAGCTTCACTACGACACAATCGCAGATGCTGTCGTAAGACAAATGGACCTTGCCATTGGTAATATTGCTGCGGAGGAGATTAAAAACCTCGACCCCAACAGCACTCGCGCACGCCAGGTGTGGAATGCTTTTCGAGAACTGGTGGAATATCAAGTTTACGAAGATCTACGGCGCGGCTGGCGGGTTGTACAACCTAACCTTGAACAGTGTGGCTTGTTAGAAGTGGACTATCAAGATCTTGATCCTTTATGCAAAGATGACTCTAAATGGTTGCAAATCCCTCCTTTCAAGGATCTGACGCCAGAAAATCGGCGAAAGATCATTAGAGCAGTCCTGGACCATTTCCGTAAAAAGCTGGCGATTAACGCCCCTGTGTTAAACGAACAGTATCAACAACAAATGCGTAGGCGGTTCATTGCTCAGTTGGATGACCGTTGGTTGATAAATACGGAGAGAATGAGTTACGCTCAACGTTTCTTATTGCCCGAGGGGAGAAATCAATCCACCCGTGGCCTTAGCCTCTCCGATCGCAGTTTATTGGGCAGATATCTACGCCGTGAACTTGGTCTGACCAGCGAGGGCTATAATGACACAATTCTTAGATTGATAAAAACCCTTAATGAGCAAGGGCTAGTTTCTCTCAATCAAGAGGGTAATGTGGAATACGTCCAACTTGATCATGCAGCATTGATCTGGCGCAAGGGAAATGGCACGCCCCCTCCGCCAGACCCAGTATATTCGCGCCGAGTGCCGAGTCCTGTCTATATCGAAGTAGAACATAAGGCTAACACTTTCTTCCGAGAGTTCTATATGGCTGGTGCGCGCCAGCTAAAGGAAGTTGAAGGACGAGAGCATACAGCTCAGGTAAGTTACGAAGATCGCCAGGAACGAGAGTCCCGCTTCATTAAAGGGGAATTGAAAAGCCTGTTTTGCTCCCCAACCATGGAATTGGGTGTGGATATTCGCGATCTGCAACTCGTCCACATGCGCAACGTGCCGCCCACCCCTGCCAATTATGCACAACGCAGTGGACGCGCTGGGCGAGGCGATGAACCCGCACTGGTGATGACATATTGTTCGGCTCATAGCGCACATGACCAATACTTCTTCCGTGAACGAGGCCAGATGGTAGCCGGAGCTGTGCGCGCCCCAAAGTTAGATCTGACCAACGAAGACTTAATCAAAGCCCATGTCCATGCCATCTGGTTAGGGAAAGTTCAACTTCCATTGGGTAGTTCCATTTCAGAAATCGTGGAACCTAATTTGGATGGCTACCCACTTAATGCGAATATCCATGCACAGATTCAACTTTCCGAACCCCGCATGATTGAGTGTCTGCACGAAGCGGAGCAAGTTTTGAAAAGCTGTGGCCTGGATGAAGCCGCCGCAGGCTGGTACTCTAAAGAGTGGCTAGAATCGATAATACGGGAAGCGCCAAAAGCATTTGATTCTGCCTTAATTCGCTGGCGAGAGCTTTACCGGGCGGCTCAAGATCAATGGGAAAGCGCTTCCGCGACCTTGCGAAATCCGCCCCGTGACCGTGGAGCAAGGGAAAAAGCAGAGCGCGCCCGTGCAGAAGCAGAGCGTCAAAAGAACTTGCTTTGCAACATCGAAACGACTTTCGAAGAATCTGACTTTTACCCATACCGCTATTTAGCCAGTGAGGGTTTCCTGCCAGGATATAACTTTCCACGCCTACCGATCCGGGCTTTCCTACCCAGAAAAGACGGCGAGTATATCTCCCGACCTCGCTTCTTGGCCCTTAACGAATTCGGCCCCAGTAATATTATTTATCATGAAGGTTCAACCTACGAGGTGAGCTCTCTCATCTCACCGCCAGGTGGATTAGAGCGAAGGCGCACTCAAGTGAAGGTGTGCTGGGTGTGTGGCTATTTCAACACAGATTGCACAATCGATCGCTGTCCAAACTGTAATGTGTTGATGGATGCATCAAATAGTGAAGTGCTTTTATTGCTTGACATGGCTAATGTAAAGGCCATCCGCCGGAGGAGGATCACCTGTGATGAAGAAGAACGTCTGCGGATGGGCTACGATATCAGCACGCATTATCGTTTCTCCCCGGCACCAGGGGGACAAGATCGGGTCTCGCCAGCAGAGGTGATCGGGGTAAATCAGCAGAGTCTGCTGAACCTACGGTACGCCCCTACGGCTACCCTCTCCCGCATCAATCATGGTTGGCGCAACCGGCGAGAAAAGGGGTATATGATCGACTTAAGCACAGGCGAATGGCTCAACCGACCGATCACCGAGGAAGATGAAACGGAAGCGCCTGAAGTCCATGCCGCCGGTCGGCGAGATGTCGTTCGATTGATCGTGCAGGACACTGCAAACATCCTGCTCGTGCACCTTGCACAAGCCGATAGGGAGGTATCGGAAGATTTTCTGGCTACGCTTCAACACGGATTATTGCGGGGAATTGAAACTATATTCCAGTTGGAAGAGTCTGAACTATCTTCCGAAAGAATCGGTCAGGATGAGCAACGCGGCATCCTGATCTGGGAAGCCGCCGAGGGAGGGGTCGGTGTTTTGCGCCGCCTGGTTGAAGAACGTGATGCGTTCGCCACTGTGGCTCGAGCCGCTTTGGAACGTCTACACTTTGAGCCAGATACCTTGGCTGATAAAAAACCAGACTGCGTGAAAGCCTGTTATGAGTGTTTACTCTCATTTAGCAACCAACGCGATCACCGCCGCCTGAATCGTCATTTGGTCAAAGACTTCCTGGTTCAACTAATGCAAAGTATTACCCATGAACGCTCGCAAGGTCGAGGTTATGAAGAGCATTATCAATGGCTGCACTCTCTGACCGACTCCCGTTCGGATTTAGAACGGCGTTTTATCCATCACCTTTACCGGACTCAGCGGCGATTACCCGACGAAGCCCAAAAGCCTTTGCAAGATTACGCCAGCATTCCGGATTTTTTCTATCAACCCAATGTTTGTGTATTTTGTGATGGCTCGATCCACGATGAACCGGCTCAGCGTGAAACGGACCGGCGGGGGCGGCGTGAGCTGGGAATGCGCGGCTACCGGGTCATCGTCATCCGCTATGACCAGGATATCGAAGAACAAATAGATGCTCATTCGGATGTGTTTGGCCATGCCAAGAAATAAACCACCAGGGACGAGTTTATGGAGAATGCACTAACGATCGGATCAATTGTCCGCTGCCGTGATCGCGAGTGGGTGGTGCTCCCCTCCACCGATCCTGAGATTGCCATGTTGCGGCCGCTCACTGGCAGCGAAAGTGAAGTTTGCGGCATTTACCTGCCGCTCACGAACCTGGGGATTGACCGCATCGAGCCAGCGCAATTCCCGTTGCCCAAGCCGCAAGACACGGGCGACGCAGTGGGCGCCGAGCTGCTGTGGAACGCTACCCGCCTGACCCTTCGCGACGGCGCCGGGCCGTTTCGCTCTCTAGGCCGGGTGTCTGTGCGCCCGCGGGCTTATCAATTTGTCCCTATGCTCATGGCTTTACGCATCGATCCCATACGCCTGCTGATCGCCGATGATGTGGGGGTTGGTAAGACGATCGAGGCTCTGCTGATCGCGCGCGAGCTGCTGGACAGGGGTGAAATCCGTCGCCTGTGTGTTTTATGCCCGCCCTATCTGTGTGACCAGTGGAAAAAAGAGCTTTGGGAAAAGTTCTCACTCGACGCCGTGGTCATTCGCTCTGGTACGGTCAACCAGTTGGAGCGCGATCTACCCGCAGGCGAGCATAGTATCTTCGGCTATTACCCATACCTGGTCGTCAGCATAGACTACGCCAAATCAGACCGGCACCGTGCCAATTTCTTGCACCATTGCCCGGAACTGGTGATTGTGGATGAGGCGCATGGCGCCGCCAAGCCAGGCGGCCATGCCACCGCCCAGCAGCAACGGCATGAATTGTTGGTTGATCTGGCACGGAAAGACCATCAACACCTGATTCTGCTCACCGCCACGCCACATAGCGGCGTTGAAGAATCGTTTCTTTCTCTCCTCGGTTTACTCAATGCGGAATTTTTAAAGCTGGATTTATCGAACCTGAACGATAAACAAATGGATGCTCTCCAGCGGCACTTTGTGCAACGCCCGCGCGCCCAGATCGTTCGCTGGATGGGAGAGAATACCCACTTCCCAGAACGCATCCCGGTTGAAGAGACTTACACCCTTTCAGCAGAATACCGCAGTCTGTTCAATAAGATCTATGAATTCAGTCGAGATCTGGTGCGGAGCAGCGAAACCCTCACCGGTTGGAAAAAGCGCATCCGTTTCTGGACGGCCTTGGCTTTGTTGCGCTGTGTGATGTCCAGCCCGGCAGCCGCCGTCGCAGCGATCAAGGCCAGGGAGAAAGGATTGGGCATCGAAGAGGAAGCATTAGACGACAGCTATGCTCCATACATCTACGAGTCATCCGACGAGGAAACAATTGACGCCCAACCCGCGCACATTGTTGGCGAAGGCGAATCCGAACTGGGGGATAGTGAACGCCGCAAGTTGAGTGAGTTTGCCCGCCAGGCAGAAGGGCTGAAAAACACAGCAGATCACAAGCTGGATCAATGCGAAAGGATTGTCCGCGGCCTTCTCCAGGAGGGTTATCAGCCCATCATTTGGTGCCGTTATATTGCCACGAGCGATTACGTGGCAGAGGCGTTAAAGGCACGCCTCGAAGGTGAGTTTCCCGATCTGCGGGTGATGTCCATCACCGGGGCAAAGCCCGAAGAGGAAAGACGCTCGCTGGTGGAAGAACTGGCGCTCTCCCCACGACGTATCCTGGTTGCTACTGACTGCCTGAGCGAGGGCATCAACCTGCAGGAGGCATTCTCCGCCGTGGTGCATTATGATTTACCCTGGAATCCCAACCGCCTGGAGCAGCGCGAAGGTCGGGTGGATCGCTTTGGCCAGCCCTCGCCAAAAGTCAAAGCGGTTCTCCTCTATGGGCGGGATAACCCCGTGGATGGCGCAGTGCTGGATGTGCTGCTGCGTAAGGCACGCCAGATCCACCGCACCCTGGGCATTATGGTGCCGGTGCCGGTGGACAGCGCGACGGTGATGGAAGTGGTGCTCAAGACGCTTTTCTTGCGTGGACCTCAGGCATTGCAACTCCAATTACCTTTGTTCCCCGATCCGGTAATCGAAGAATTTCAATCCCGCCTGGATCAGGCTGTCAAGCGCGAGCAAGAAAGCCGTTCTCGCTTTGCCCAACGAGGTATTAAGCCGGAAGAGGTGGAGCGCGAACTGGAAGCGACCGACAGCGTCCTGGGAGATCCCCTGGCGGTGGAGCGCTTTGTGCTGAACGCCTGCAAGCGGTTGGGGGCGAGCTACAATCTAATCCGTGAACAGGTTTGGGAATTGCTCAATTTAGACCGATTGCCCGAACTGGTGCGTGGAGAGGCGAGGAATTTAGAGCGATGGCGCGTGACCTTCAGCTTGCCTCCCCCAAAGGACGCCGAGTATCTTGGGCGCAATCATCCCTTTGTGGCTGCTTTGGCACAGTATCTGCTGGAAGCCGCCCTCACCCAGGGTGGCCAGGCGCCTGCCGCGCGCTGCGGCGTCATCCGCACCCGACAGGTCGCCCTGCAAACCACGCTGCTCATGCTGCGCCTGCGTTTTCAGCTCGAAGAACCCGGGCGCAACCCAATGCTGGCAGAGGAGATTTTCGTGGTTGGTTTTCAGGGCTATCCGCCCGATCAACTGCGCTGGTTGGACGAGAATGAGGCGCATCGTCTGCTGTTGGAGGCGCGACCAGACGCAAACATTTCTCCCCAAGAGAGGCAGTCCCGTTTGGCATCGGTTTTGGATATGTGGCCGGATCTGCAAAATGATCTGACCGATATGATCCAAAAACGCGCCGGGCACCTGCAAGACGCCCACCGCAGGGTGCGCAGCGCAGCCGGCTTGGCTCGCCGCGGCGTCAGCGTCCAGCCGCATCTGCCACCCGACCTGTTGGGGGTGTTGGTGCTGATGCCCATTCCCAAAGGGATCGTCTCAGAAGCACAGGGGGAACGATGAATCGCTTTCCGTGCCTCAAACTCGAAGGCGGCTTGATATCCGCCGACCTGATTGACCAGATTGCCGATGGCGCGGCTGCCGGACAAAAACCGGGCGATTTTGGCATGCCGCGCAGCCACCTGAGCGACGAGATCGCCGCCGCCTGGAGCGAAGCCCGCGCTTATTGGAGCCTCTTTAAAGGGCGCGTCGAGAACCTGGAGGCGAGCGACACCG
This sequence comes from Anaerolinea thermophila, assembly GCA_020724505.1. Classification (GTDB taxonomy): domain Bacteria; phylum Chloroflexota; class Anaerolineae; order Anaerolineales; family UBA4823; genus RBG-16-57-11. Next base: position 13,274 of record DYGV01000029.1, on the reverse strand, counting down.
GCACCAGCCTGACCCGCGACCGTTGGCTGATCCCGTTCTTCAGCCTGCTGGGCTATGAGCTGGATTACACCCCCCGTGCCGCCGTGGTGGATGGCAAGACCTATAACCTTTCCCATCGCCTGCTCCCTTCTTCCCAAGGGATAGAGACTGCAGCCGTAGGGGACAACCTCGTCCCCATCCACCTGGTCGGCTTCCGCCAATCGCTGGAAAGACGCCCAGAGAGCGGTGTCACCCGCCTGGCGCCGCACGCTTTGATGCAGGAGTATCTCAACCGCAGCGAGCACCTGTGGGGCTTGATATCGAACGGTTACACCCTGCGCCTGCTGCGCAACTCCCTGCTTTTGCGGCGGCTTTCGTATATCGAGTTCGACCTGCAGCAGATGATGGAGGGCGAGAAGTTTGCCGATTTTGCCCTCCTTTACCGCCTGCTGCACCGCA
>DYGV01000029.1:0-12826 GCA_020724505.1 Anaerolinea thermophila | reverse complement strand
CTACCCCAAACCATCGAGGATGCGCCGCAGTGTTGGTTGGAGCAATACCCCCGCCAGACGATCGAACAGGGCGGGCGCGTGCGCGAGCGCCTGCGCGACGGGATGGAAGAAGCCCTCAAAACCCTAGCGAATGGGCTGATCTCTCACCCTCGCAACGCCGAATTACGCCGTCAATTGCAGAGCCTAGAGATCACCGCCGAAGCTTTTTACCAGGAGCTGCTGCGGCTGGTCTACCGTCTGCTCTTTTTGATGGTGGCTGAAGAGCGCAAACTGGTCAGCCAGCATCCCGTTTACCTGGAGCATTACAGCCTCAGCCGCCTGCGCCGACTGGCCGAGAGCCGCGCCGCCTACAACGACCAAACCGACGCCTGGCTGGGGTTGCAGACCACCTTCGAGCTGTTCCGCGACGAAAAGCTGGGCGCAGCCCTGGGCGTTACCCCACTGAACGGCGACCTGTTCAGCCATGACTACACCCGCCACCTGGACGACACGGTCAGACTGAGCAATCGGGAATTTTTCAGCGCTTTGTGGCACCTTTCCATGTACCGCGAGCAGCCGCGCGCCCCCTGGCGGCGCATCAACTACGCCGCCCTGGATGTGGAAGAGCTGGGCAGCGTCTATGAAAGCCTGCTGGACTATCATCCGCTGCTGTTGCCCGAGGCAGGCGGCATCCGCTTCGATCTGAGCTTTGGCTCTGAGCGCAAGACCACGGGTTCCTACTACACGCCGCCCGAGCTGGTACAGGAATTGATCCGCTCCGCCCTGGAGCCTGTCATCCAAGATCGTTTGGAAACAGCAGCCAAAATCAGCGATGCCAAATCGAAGGTCAAGCATCAGGAGCGGGCTTTGCTCTCCATCAAGATCTGCGACCCTGCCTCTGGGAGTGGGCACTTCCTGCTGGCAGCGGCTCGCCGCCTGGGGCGCGAACTGGCTAAGGTGCGCGCCGGCGAGGACGAGCCGGGTCCCGAAACCCAGCGTCAGGCGATCCGCGAGGTCATCGCCCATTGTATCTACGCCGTGGACAAAAACCCGCTGGCAGTGGATCTCTGCAAGGTTGCTTTGTGGATCGAGAGCCATGCGCCCGGCAAACCGCTGGCTTTCCTGGACGACCGGGTGCGCTGGGGCGACTCGCTGATCGGGGTGCTCGATCCGGCGGCATTGAAAGCGGGCATCCCTGACGAAGCCTTCGAACCCATCAGCGGCGATGATAAGGCGCTGGCGCGGTCGCACAAAGCGCGCAACCGCGCCGAGCGCCAGGGGCAGATGGGCATGGCTTTCGAGCCGGAGCAGCCGGTCGCCGATGCGCTCAAAGCCCGTCAGGCGGTGCTGAGCCTACCCGACGACACCCCCGATCAGGTGCGGCGCAAGGCGGAAGCTTACCAGAAATTCCATCGCCAGGGAGGCGGCTGGTGGCAGGCGCAGACGCTGTATCACCTGTGGACCGCTGCCTTCTTCCAGCCGTACCGAGACCGGAATGACGTGTACATCACCACCGACGCGCTGAGGCGTTACCAGCGCACGCATAACCTGGATGGGCGCCTGGTGGGCAAAGCCTGGGAGCTGGCTTTCGACCCGCGCCACCCCTTCTTCCACTGGACTCTGGAGTTTCCAGAGGTGTTCGCCGCAGGCGAAGTTCCTGAGCGCGGCGCAGGCTCTCCATCTGGCGGCTTCGATGTGGTCCTCTGCAATCCTCCCTGGGAGCGCATCAAGCTCCAGGAGCAGGAGTTCTTCGCCACAAAGGATGCCGAGATCGCCGGAGCGCCCAACGCCGCGGCGCGCAAACGCCTGATCGCGCGCCTGGAAAAGACCAACCCGGCTTTGTGGAGAGATTATCGGAAAGCGCTGCGCGCCTCTGAAGCACAAAGCCAGTTCCTGCGCCACAGCCAGCGTTACCCTCTCACCGGAAGAGGCGATATTAACACCTACAGCGTGTTTGCCGAGCTGTTCACCCAACTGGTCAGCCCTCGTGGACGGGTGGGCGTGGTCATCCCCACCGGCATCGCCACCGATGACACCAATAAGTTTTTCTTTGCCGACCTGGTGGGGAAGGGGCAAATTCACCGGTTAATCGGATTTGAGAACGAGGCATTGATTTTCCCGGATGTACATCATGCCTTCAAGTTCTGCGCTCTGACCATTGGTGGTGAACGAGCGCTGTGCGACAAGCCGGATTTTGCGTTTTTCTGCCGCCACTTCACAGATGTCAATCAGCAGCCCCGTCATTTCAACCTGAGCCGCGAGGACATTGCAAAAATCAACCCTAACACCCGCACCCTGCCGGTCTTCCGCACCCGCCAGGACGCCGACCTGACCCGCGCCATCTACGCCCGCGTGCCGGTGCTGGTGAACGAGCGCACCGACGAGAACCCGTGGGGCGTTCGCTTCCTGGCGATGTTCCACATGTCCAACGACTCGCACCTTTTCCGCACCCGCCAGGAGTTGGAGCGCAACGGTTTCCGGCTGGAGGGCAACCGCTTCGTGCGTGGCGAGGAGACGTATTTGACGCTTTACGAGGCTAAAATGATCTGGCACTATGATCACCGCTTCGGAAGTTATGAAGAGCGCGGCGATGAGCGAGGCTTCGTTGCTTTGCCAGAGGTGACCGAATCACAGCACCAGGACCCTAACTATGTGGTTCATCCTTTCTATTGGGTGCCATCTATCAGTGTGCAAGAACGCCTGAACAACTGGAAACATAGTTGGCTCTTGGGTTTCCGCGATGTAACCAGTGCGGTGGTTCAACGCACGGCCATCTTTAGCCTCATGCCCAGGGTAGCTGTTGGAGGCTGCAATCTCATACTTCCTGGGCAGGATTCTGTATGGATATCCCTACTCCTGGCTATGGCAAATAGTATTCCTTTCGACTTTATGTGTCGTCAAAAGATAAGTGGTGTTCACTTGACGATATTCTCTGTTAAGCAACTCCCCGTCCTCCCACCCTCAGCCTACACGCCGCAGCATCTGCATTTCATCGTGCCGCGCGTTCTGGAACTCACCTACACCGCCTGGGACCTCAAGCCCTTTGCCGATGATGTCTGGCACGATGCCGACCCTTCGACAGGCTCAGGGCAAGACCTGCGCGCCGTCATCCGGGAGCAGTGGGAAGCCAACCGCGCCGAAACCGGCGGTCACAAATGGGTGTTGCCCGAATGGATCAGTGCCTACCCAGAAATCGAAACCGACCCACAAAAAGGTATCCCCTTGCCGCCGTTCAAATGGGATGAACAACGCCGCGCCAAAATTCGCGCCGAACTAGATGCCTACTACGCCCGCCTGTACGGGCTGAATCGCAAGCAACTGCGCTACATCCTCGACCCCGCCGATCTCACCCCGCGCGAGCTGGAAGATATCCTCGACCCGTGGGAAGAGGTCAGCGATCCGCTCGACCCGCGGGGCTACGCTGAACGCTGCGCCAAAAGCACCTTCCCCGGCGAAACCTTCCGTGTGCTGAAAGAAAAAGAAATCAGGCAGTACGGCGAGTACCGCACGCGGCGCCTGGTGCTGGAGGCGTGGGAGAGGTTGGAAGCGAGGGGCGAATTGCCGGCGGAGCGCGGCGCACTGCAAGCGTCCAACGAGGGCGAGGTAGAGAGCGAGCGGCAGGAGGTCCTTACGATCCAACCGGAGAAGAGAGAAGACGAACCAATCGCCGCGCCAGGGGTGTTGCCTCCGCCAGCAGGGAAGCAAAAGGCGGAAGAAACTCCTATTCCACCATCATTGACGGATTTTGGGCTGTATAAGTGTGAGGTCTGCGGAAAGATGGTGATGGGGTTCGATCGGGAAAGCCATGTCCACGAGGCTCACAGGGGTAAAAAGGTGGAGTGAAAGAGGATGAGATGAAAAGCAAAACGCCTATTCCTAAACGGGAAATCGTCGAAATCATAATGCGGACAATACCTTTACAGAGCGTTAGATCAATTTTAAAAATCAAGGAAGAGACAGACGTACATCGTCGATTGGAAGATTATTCAAAAAACGAATTAATACAGGTTCTCGTTAGCACTGCCGAAGGACGAGCAGCGTTCGAGGAAGCAAAAGCAAAATATCCATTAACGACGAGACCGACCCTTTATATGGTTTCCGTAAGCAAATTTCCAGATCGTGATTCGCTTTTAGCTACAACCAACAATTTAGCAATGAAAGGATATGATGAGAAGGTTTGGTTTGGGAGTGACAAATCGATTCGATCAACATATATGATTACAGCGGCGAGGGAATATCAAATTGATCCACCTATTCTAGAAGTTCCTCTTGTGTACGAAAAGAAAATAGAATACGTCATAGCTGATCCAGACTCCGAAGATTACGGTGAGGTTGATGAAGTATTCAGTCTAGAAAACGCTATCATTTGGTATAGCAATAATTTCAATCATGCGCTTTTATTGTGTGGTGATTTTCCTGCAGTAAAGCCAATTCTTACCTTTGGAAACTTAAAGTTGGGAATCAGATGGCAGCTACCATATCTGTCAGAAGATATGTTGAAAAGACTTGCGGAGGGCGCAACACCCAGGTCAGCATCTTTTTCTAGTTTGGAAGATATCTTCGGTGATGAATTTGATGTACAGGCAATGACAATATATGACCAGGCTCTCGGAGACACCATCGCCTACCAAAGGTTAATCCGGGATGAATCTCGTCAGCAAACAGCGGGATTCTATTCAACTCACCCCGATTTGGTATTCGGAGGAATAGGTATCTCGCGTCAATACGGCCGTATATGGACACCTGCAAAATTACGAAAAGATACATTACTTGCCTTATCAATTAACCTAATTCGGAAAACGGAAAAAGAACTGGCTCGAGAAGCCGAGATTAACCTTGACGGATTTATTGCCTATTATCGAAATATCCCTGTGAATATACGAGGAAAAAAGATTGGTCTATTCCAAAGAAGGATTTTCGAAAAGTTAGTTAAAGTAATAATCATTGCACGGAAATCGGCAGACCATGAATATGAGCTTGATGCAGGCTTTATTCATGATCTAATTGGCCAATCTGAAAATCTGGACTTGGTGATAGGCCTGGAAGCGAATTGCGAAAATTGCGGACCCTACTTACTTCTATGCCCACTTTGCCAATCTCCACTCGCGCCAGTAATGACGGATGAACAGCAAGTTGTATTTCAGTGTATGGAACATCCCGAGCAAAGGATAGCAGACAATCAAGAAACAATCTGCGAATGCGGCGGTGATCTAGAGATAACATTTTCAACAGACATCAGGATCTTTCCCGGCGTTGCGCTAATCAAATCATTGCATGAATTCTTATCCATGCTCGAAAACCAGCACTTTGATGGAAGTTTTCTAATTACTGCTAATATTTTTCGTTTAGTGCCAAAGAAAAATATCGCGGTCACTCAATATCACTTGGGTAATTTTAAGTACTGGAGAATCAGGGCTCATTTCCACCAAAGGAACCCGACCGATGAGCATAAAAAGGAGTACAGAATCGCATTAAACGGAATAAAGGAGAAGTGCTCCCGAAACAACAATCATCCAACAAGGGATATGTGCGATGCCTGCATGCGTGAAGTAATATCACGAGAGAGAATTTTATCTGGAACTGATATATGCTTACCGCGCATTTTCGGTTATGCAATCGACGAACGATTTGATGGCATTCATCATGGTCGCGAAATAGCCGATATTCGCTATTCTGATGTTTTGGAGGAGACGGGTGAACAACTAAATCTGGGTATTCATCTAAAGAGTCGAGAACGTCCAAGGAAGCTCGGGCTGGGAAGAAGTGTTCCAAGTGTTAAAGGTCTATACACTCAATACTGTTATTCGGCTTACTTGGCGGCAATGAGGGGAGAGAACTTGAACGCAATTGGTATCTCTGTTCCCAACGTTATTAGTAAAGAGGTGATTGATAATTTTCAATATCTCGCCAATCAATTGGGATACCATTTGGTAATTCTTGCCGAAGATGAATGGATAAAAATATTGGATGCTGCGATCGAAAAAGCGGAATTAGGTGGTTAGGGTCTTTAAAAGTATGAAATAGGAAGATTATGGCTACTTATCAACAAAGCCAGGATTACGTAAAAACAAAATATGGCTTCCAACCGAAAACCTGCTGGCGCGCCGCCTGTGGAACTCGCATAGCATCTCCTACTCGACCATGCAGTATGCCATGTTCCTGGTGATGAAGCAGGTGCGCGGCAAGTCGCCGGAAGAATTGGCTCATCTGCTCGCCGAACGTCTGCGCGAAGAAGAAAGCTTCAGCGCCAACGAACGCTTCAGCATGCACAAGATGAACCGTTACATGATTCACCGCCTGCTGGCGCGCATGACCGATTTCATTAAGCGGCAGTCTGGCTTGCCCTCCCGTTACACCGAATATGTCAGCAACGGCAAGGTGCGCTACGAGGTCGAACATATTTGGGCTAACCATTTTGAGCGGCATAAGGACGAGTTCGCCCATTCCGCAGACTTTGCCGACTACCGTAATCATATCGGCGGCTTGCTGCTGCTGCCGAAATCCTTTAACGCCAGTTACAGCGACCTGCCCTACGAGGAAAAACGGGAACACTACCTCAAGCAAAACCTGCTGGCGCAGTCGCTGCATCCCAAGTGTTACGAACGCAATCCGGGTTTTGTGAAATTCATCCAGCACAGTGGTTTGCCCTTCAAGCCCTACGACCACTTCAGGAAGGCCGACCTCGACGAGCGACAGCAACTCTATATCCAGCTGGCAGAGCAAACCTGGAGCATCGAACGACTATTCGCTCTGACTCAGGAATCTGATGCTGTGAGGTGATGTCTCGCCCGCTCCCGCAACCATGTATGCGAGCAAGCAAACCGTGTGTGATACTTTGCGTGCGCAGGAAACAAGGCTCGCTGAAGGCACGACAAAGAACAACCCTGGGACAGACTTAGCAAAGCTTTTCCCGGCGAAACCTTCCGCGTGCTGAAAGAAAATGAAATCAGGCAGTACGGCGAGTACCGCACGCGGCGCCTGGTGCTGGAGGCGTGGGAGAGGTTGGAAGCGAGGGGCGAATTGCCGGCGGAGCGCGGCGCACTGCAAGCGTCCAACGAGGGCGAGGTAGAGAGCGAGCGGCAGGAGGTCCTTACGATCCAACCGGAGAAGAGAGAAGACGAACCAATCGCCGCGCCAGGGGTGTTGCCTCCGCCAGCAGGGAAGCAAAAGGCGGAAGAAACTCCTATTCCACCATCATTGACGGATTTTGGGCTGTACAAGTGTGAGGTTTGCGGAAAGATGGTGATGGGGTTCGATCGGGAAAGTCATCTCCGCGTGGCGCATCAGGGGAAAAAGATAGCGTGGAAGAGGGTGAGGTGACCATGCCTATCAGAGATTGCCAACGGCAAAGGATTCGTAATCTGCAGCAATGGTTATGAAGATGTGTTTCGCACCTTGGATGGACACGCACCTGAGAGATTACATTATATGGCGCTTTGGGCGGTATTCAATGCCTTCTACAATATTGCAGATAATCTAAGTGGTGTTCTCGCTAGGTCTTTGAACTGTCCCTTGCCCCTTCCCCTCTCCCAACGTTGGGAGAGGGGAAAGGGTTTAGGGAAGAGGTGAGGGCGAAATACTTCGAATTTACCGGGAGAACCACTTAGATAACTTAAATCAGTAATTTTCTGCAAAAAACTGGACAGGTGTCCCTAGTTAATTAGGGGCACCTGTCACTAATTGATAAGCTGTACTTCTTGTATGATTAAAACATTATTAGTGAAACCCAAGCGGGTTTGGTCTTTTGGTTGAAACCAGGCCCTCAAATCCCCATCTGAGGCGGTCGGAAACAGTGAATACCCGCCACAGGTGGAAAAGACCAAACTCCGGGGTATTTTCCATATTTTATCGCTGGAGGTGAAACAATCAAGCACGAAACACTCCATAGACTTTCATCCTGGTAAAAACATCTGAAAAGCGTTGAGGAGTATGCGCATGAAAAAGAAGTTAATCCTAATACTCGTTATTCTGTTAACGGCGGGTTTATTGGTGGCTTGCGCCGGTGCGCAAGGCCCTGCTGGCCCGCAGGGTGAGCAAGGCGAGCCTGGACCGCAAGGTCCTCCAGGTCCCCCAGGCCCTCCGGGACCAGCCGGTCCCGCGGGGGAGAGCGCGACGGCATTCCGCGAATATGTGGGCGACCAGGCGTGCGCCGCCTGCCACCAAGAGTTATATGACACCTATATGAAGTCCGGACACCCCTGGAAGCTGAACAAGGTAGTCAATGGACAAGCGCCAGATTATCCGTTCACCGAACTGACCGAGCTACCAGTAGGGTACACCTGGAATGATATTTTGTACGTGATCGGCGGTTATGCTTGGAAAGCGCGTTTCGTCAACAAAGATGGCTATATCATCACCGACGAACCAGGCAAGACCGGCAACGCCGACTATCTCAACCAATGGAACTTCGCCAATGATATTGTAGGTAAAGACGCAGGGTGGGTGAAGTACAATTCCGGCAAGGAAAACCTGCCATACAACTGCGGATCATGCCACACTACGGGATACAGCCCGCAGGGTAACCAGGATGGATTACCGGGCCTGGTGGGCACCTGGAACCAGGAAGGCATTCGTTGCGAAGAGTGCCATGGCAACGGCAGCCTGCACGTGCAGAACCCACAGGGCGCCCCGATGGATGTGGTGCGCGACTCAGAGCTGTGCGGCAAATGCCATCGGCGGGATGATGTGGAGAATGTGAATGCCAAAGGCGGTTTCATCGAGCATCACGAGCAGTACGAAGAGCTGTACCAGAGCAAGCACATCACCATCAGCTGTGTGACCTGCCACGATCCGCACAAAGGCGTGAACCAGCTGCGCCAGGCGGGGGAACAGACCACCCGCACCCAATGCCAGAACTGCCACTTCAAACAGGCACAGGTACAGAACAATGCGTCGCACGCGGCTATGAACGTGGCTTGCATCGAATGTCACATGCCGCGGCTGGTCAAAACCGCCTGGGGGGACGCCGCCAAGTTCACTGGCGATATCCGCACCCATTTGATGGCCATTGATCCCAACCTGCTCAATACCTTTACTGAAGAAGGCGCACTAACCACCGGTCAGATTGGCCTGGATTGGGCGTGCAAGCACTGCCACGGCGGCGGCTTAGCCACCGAAAAGAGCGATGAGGAGCTCCAGGCAGCTGCCCAGGGATACCACACGCCTGTACAGCCTTAGCAAATCTGTATTATAGAGGCCGGGGCGAAGCTCTCCGGCCTTTTTATTTTCGTTCTTGCCGCTCGAAAATATGGTTCTGGACGGCGTAGATCGCCAGTTCGATCCGATTCGCTAATTCCAGCTTTTTTAAAATGTTGCTGACATAATTGCGGACAGTCTTCTCTTGAAGATTGAGAGTGTTTCCGATCTCCGCATTGGTCTTTCCCCGCGCCACTTCTACCAGGACGTCCATTTCCCGCTCAGAAAGGTCGCGAAAAGCATCCTCCTGGGCTTTCCGCTCTGTGGCGCGAACATGCGATAGCAGCCGGGCAGTAGTACCAGGATCAAGAGAGGCTTCGTTCCTGGCGGCTGCGGTAATTGCGCGTAAAAGTTCTTTGTTACCCACTTGTTTCAATACGTAACCGACTGCTCCCACCCGAATTGCATCTACCACCAAGGCGTCGTCAGGATAGGAAGTCAGCACGATGACTTTTGTTTGTGGGAAGCGCTCTGTTATTGCGCGCGTCGCCTGGATACCGCTTTGATCAGGCAATCGAATATCCATCAAAACCACATCCGGCACCAGGCGTTCAACCAATTGCAAGGCCTCGAAAGCACTGCCCGCCTCTCCCACAATTTCCATATTGGCCTGGTCGTTGATCAGTGTCATCAATCCCAGGCGTACGATTTCATGGTCATCCACTAAAAGCACGCGAATCTTCTCGGTCATTATTTTTCATCCAGGGGGAACTTCAGTAGCACGGTCGTGCCTTTACCGGCTTCACTGGATATTTCCAAATCACCACCCATCAGGCGGGCACGATCGCGCATATTGCGCAGCCCATAGCCAGGAGTGAGCGTGGTAGGTAGGCCAATGCCATTATCGGCAATGGATATCGAGATGGAGTGATCTGCCAGGAATGCTTGTATCTCTACACTTTGCGCCTGCGCATGGCGTACCACATTTGCCAATGCTTCCCGGGTGATCGAAAGCAGATGATCCATCTGAATCGGCGATAACACCTGATTATCCGGCAGATCTATGGATAGATCCACATGGATGAGTGTATCAAACTGTTCTTCCTGTAGCATATTCATCATTGCAGTTTTCACCGATTCGGCGGGCTTGTCCGTGTGCAATTCTGTCAAACTATGCCGCAATCCCTGGATGGCATGGTTCAAAGCCATTACAGATCGCTCCAGCCGTTCTGAGATGGGACTGCCTGGTTCAGCCAGGTGCGCCGCTGATTCGACTAGCAGGCCGGCGGTATAGACAGTCTGCAATGTGCCATCATGCAGCTCTCGGGCAATCCGTTCTCGTTCTCTGGCCAGGATCTGCTGTTGCTCCAGGATTTCGATGTGCCGGGCATATTCGATGTCGAAAATCTCCAACGCCCGGATCATGGTAATTGCCAGAACCAGCCCAATGGCTGAACGAAAAACCAGAGCAGGCAAAGTAAACACATTGACAAAAGTCTGGTTGTTGACGATGTTCCCCGGAAAAAATGTCACTGGTGGCACAATTAAGCCGCTAAAAAATGCATACAAGAAGAGCGACACACCGGCAATGCGTAAGAGGCGGGTTATATGTGGAGCATTGAACAAGGCGATTCGCTCCAGGGTGTACCTGCGCAGGCCGTATGCTGCAACCAAACCCGCAGGAAAAGAGATCATGTAGCGCGCCAAAGCGTTACCCGTGTTGCGCCAGAGATCTGGTTCGTATGCCACTGCGAACAGGAGACCGAAAACGATCAGAGTCCATAATCCAAGGATTGCAAATGGAATGAACTGGATCCAGCGTGGGGATTTGAGAAGCGATACCCCGAACTTGAGCAAACAAGCGAACGAAACTGCCAGGGAAAAAACCTGAATGCTGGTCCAGAAGCGGATCGACTCCTCGCTGAGGTTGGGGCTTTGCAGAGGAATAAATAGACTACCCCATTCGTAGGCCCCGTGAATGATCCCAAACGCTGCCAGCCACTTCAGGCTGCGCGCCAAATCGAGCCTTGAGTAGCTGCGCGATTGCAACGCCAAGACGATCCCGAGTGAGAAAAACACCAATCCGTATAGAAATAGGATGATGTTTCGATTCAGTTCCATGAATTCAGGTAACGGAGTCATCTGCCTGCAATTTTACCTCTCCATCCCTGCCATTACAAAGCATTGACAATTTTTCGGGCGGTTGGAAATTACAGAAAGAATGATACGCTACTTTCCACCTTAGGTAGATAGAACTTCGCTCTCCAGCTTATAGGAAATCATCGGTATTTCCTGTCTTGCTTCACCTGAAAGCCCGTGATAAACTCATGGTGGTCCGTGCTCGAAGGACGATAAAGGTGAATGAATGCCTCCTGTTTTATACCTGATTGATGGACATGCCCTGGCTTATCGCACCTATTTTGCGCTGACCAGCGGCTCCAGCTCTGGCTTTCGAACGCGCAACGGCGAGCCGACTGCCGGTGTGTTTGGTTTCACCAGCGTCTTGCTGCGCCTGTTGGAGCAGGAACACCCGGAATATTTGGCGGTCGCCTTTGACACCGGAAAAACCTTTCGCGACGACATCTTTCCAGCCTATAAAGGCACGCGTGCGAAAATGCCCGACGAATTGGCCCAGCAGATTGAGCGAATCCGCCAACTGGTGGACGCATTCAACATCCCACGCTTGGAGATAGAAGGATATGAGGCAGATGATGTGTTGGGCAGCGTCGCCCGCCAGATGGTTCAGCACGGATTAGGAGTTAAGATCATCACAGGCGATCGCGATTTGCTGCAGTTGGTGGATGATCGGATCGTTGTGAGCTTGCCTGGGAAAAGCCTCTCCGATTCAAAAGATTACTTTGTGGAAGATGTCGTGGCTTATTTGGGCGTACGCCCAGATCAGGTGGTGGATTATAAAGCTCTGGTGGGAGATACCTCGGATAACATCCCCGGTGTGGCCGGCGTGGGGGAAAAGACGGCTGTCTCATTGTTAAAACAATATAACGATCTGGACAACCTCTACGCTCACCTGGACGAGCTTTCACCGGCGGTGAGGAAAAAGCTGGAAGCAGGAAAAGACTCCGCCTATTTAAGCCGCAAACTGGCCGCGATTGTCACCGATTTGAATGTGCCGCTGGATCTCGAACAGGCGCGCACAGATGCCTTCGACCCCAGGCGAGTGGAGGCGATCTTCCGCGAACTAGAATTTCGCACGCTGATGACGCGTTTGAATTCGTTGTTGCAAGCCAGCAACAAGACAGGTGCTACAACAGCTCAACAACTCTCCTTATTTGGAGAGCAGCCGCCGCAATCCGCCGCGCTCCAGATTCAGACGGAAGACCGATCCGCCTCAGAGCGACGCGCCATCCTGGTGAATAGCGCTGAAGCGTTGGAGGAATTGGTTCGCCGATTGGAAGCTGCGCAGAGCATCTCCTTCGACACAGAGACCACTTCGACAGATCAGATGCGCGCGGAGCTGGTTGGCATTGCCCTGGCAGTGGAACCCGGCGTAGGTTATTACATTCCTGTGGGTCATGCACCTGAGTTGGGGACGCAATTGCCGCTGGCGCATGTGTTAGACGCGCTGACAAAACCTCTGGGCGATGCCAAAATTCCCAAAGTGGGTCACAACCTCAAGTACGACTATGTCGTGCTAAAACGCTATGGATTGACGGCGTCGCCTTTGACATTCGATACTATGATCGCTGAATGG